>VFKJ01000448.1 GCA_009885595.1 Myxococcales bacterium
CGCGTTCCTGAGAGGTGAGGAGCCCTCCCAGGTGGGCTGCGAGCTGTTCGGCGGTGGGGTGGCTTCCCATCGGGGGCCCATGTTGGAGCCATCGGGGGCCGGGACCAAACGGGATTTCACACCCAGCCCCCCTGCGGGGTCACGGCGCCATGGGGATCCGCATTGGCACCGTGTTCACGGGCACGGTCGATCAGGTCGGGGAAGAGAGCATCCAGACGAAGTTCTTCATGATCGGGGTCCCGCTGATCCCCCTGGAGTCGTTCTTCGTGCTCAGGGATCGCGGCAACGGCGTCGACGGGTTCCCGATTCCGCTCAACGGGAAGAGCGTGGTGCTGGCGTACCTGCGCTGGGGCGCGTTCATCGCCGCGGTGATCGCCGGGGTGATGGCGATGGTGACGCCCTCGTACCGGCGCGGGCCGACGGACTTCATCGGGCTGGGCGGGCTGCTGGCGGCCTGGGGGCTGCTCACCTTCGTCGCGGGAAAGCCCGGCAAGGCCTCGCTCGCGCGGCGGCTGATCTTCAAGGCGGCGACGGGCATCTCCGCCACTCCGGACCTGCTGCCCGCGCACCTGGCCAGCGAGATCCACCAGTCGCTGCAGAAGAACCCCATGCAGGACAGCCCGGCGTGGCGCTTCGTGTCGTCCTCGTACCAGGCGCGGCTGGAGAACAGCGAGCAGGCGCGCGCGGCGGCCGAAGCGGCGTGGGCCCAGCTGGGGGCCAGCGGTTCCGCCTCGGCCTCGAGCCTCGTGTCAGACGATCAGCGTCGCTGAGCTACAGCGCCCCGCCGAAGCCGATCCCAACGCTGCCGTTGCCAAACGACATCGGCATCGGCGTCAGCATCGACGCATAGCGGTTGCGAACCAGTTGGTGTTTTGGCACCGCGATCCCGGCGACCAGCATCGCGACCCCACCGGCTTGAACGAGCCCGTCCAGGACCAGGAAGAAGGCGTCTGTCGCCTGCAGGCTGCGGAACGTTCCCATCGCGATGAAAGGCCCCACGACCGGAATGAAGAGTGGAATGGCCTGGCCCTGGTTGATGTCGATGCCGATGGACGCGACGAGCGCGTTCAGGAGCCAGACGGAGCCGAACGTCACCGCGCCGGCCACCACCAACCCCGTCCGGATCTGGGTGCTGGGGTGATACCCCTGCGGCACGGGTTCACCGGGTTCCCATTCGAGGGTGCGAGGACCGTTCGCCGCGGGATAATCGGCTTGCTGGGCTGGAAGAGGAGCGGCAGGAGGCGGAGGCGGGGGCGGCGGCGTCGCGTCTGGGGACTGCGCGGCGGCGAGCCCACCGGTGGCCAACACCAGCGTGAGCACCCAAAGCCTCGACGATGTCGCGTTTCGCATCACACGCTCCAAAAGTGGGTCCGCCGCGTAACGGGGCACTGCACCGACACGATTCGCGGCGGAGGCGCTCAGGATACGTCAGCAACGCGCGCTGTCCCTACCGAAAACTCCGAAGATGGGGGGTCGCAGTGACCCTCAGGCCTCACTGGAGCTTGAAGGTCATGCCGTGGGCGACGAGCCGATCCCTCAGCACCGCGCCCATCGCGGTGGCCGGCGTGAGCACGCCAAAGCGCTTCGGCAGCTTCGCTTCATCGAGCGCCAGGCACAGCGCCGACTCCCCCAGCAGCACCGCGGTGAGCTGGTAGCCGGGGTCACCCTTCCCTTCGATCAGCACCGTCTTGCGCGCGCCGCTCTCCGACTCGCCGAACACGCGCACCCGCAGGAAGCCCGACTTGCGCGTCTGCTCATCAGGTCCTTCGCCGGGCCTGGGCAGGCGCGACTCCACCAGCTTGCGCGTGGGGCCGAACAGCAGGCTGCCCAGGAACGCCCCCAGGCCCGCGGTGAAGACGGCCGCCTTCACCGCCGCGGCAGGGCCCTTCTTCATCCCCGTCACCTCGGCGTAGCGCAGCTGCTTCCCCCAGGCGTAGTCCAGCAGCGCGTTCGAGCGCCGCACCACGCGCGTGTTCACCGAGGCCATCACGAAGGGGGCGATCCACTGCCCCACGAAGTCATCGAAGCGGAAGCTGGCGAGATCGCGCTCGTCACCCAGCTTCGGCTCCCGCGAGGGATTGGGAGACAGCGCATAGGGATCGGCCATCAGGCGTCGCCGCGCGCGATTGGCCTTCCCTTCGTCGAGCCCGTGGAGCGCCGAGGCGATGGTGCCGCCGGAGAACCCGCCCTTGAGGATCTCCACCACGAAGGTGGCGCGCGCGAGCGGGCCCAGCGCCTCGTGCAGCGTGAGCACGCCCAGGTCCGAAGGAATCGAGTCGAACCCGCACGTGTGCACGATGCGCGCGCCGCTCGCCGTCGCGGTCTGGTGGTAGCGATCGATGCTGTCGCGCATGAACTGGGTCTCGCCGGTGAGATCGCAGTAGTGCGTGCCCGCCTTCGCGCAGGCCTCGACTAATGGCAGGCCGTACTTCGCGTACGGGCCCACCGTGGTGCACACCACCGTCGCCTGCGCGGCGAGCTTCTCCAGCGACGCCGAATCAGCCGCGTCGGCCACCACCAGCGGCCAGTTCCTCGCCCGCTCGGGCAGCCCGGCGCGAACGCCCTCGAGCTTCTGGGTGTTGCGTCCCGCGAGCGCGATTCGCACCTCGGCGGGTGCGTGGTTCGCGAGGTACTCCGCCACCAGGCGCCCGGTGAAGCCGGTGGCGCCGAAGAGCACGAGGTCGAAGGTTCTGGCCATTGGGGGCATCACTAACCCGCCTCCCTCGCGCCGTCTTCGGATAGAGAAGCGCGCCATGGCACGCATCAAGAAAGTCCTGGTCGCCAATCGCGGGGAGATCGCCATCCGCGTGATGCGCACCTGCAAAGAGCTCGGCCTCTCGACGGTGGCGGTCTACTCCGAGGCTGATCGTTCGGCGCTGCACACCCGCTTCGCCGACGAGGCGTACTGCGTGGGTCCCGCCGCTTCGCGCGAGAGCTACCTGGTCGCCGACAACATCCTCGACGCTGCGCGGAAGTCGGGCGCCGACGCCATTCACCCCGGCTACGGCTTCCTCTCCGAGAACGCGAAGTTCGTGCGCGCCTGCGAGAAGGCCGGCATCACCTTCATCGGCCCGCCCGCTTCCGCGATGGACGCGATGGGCGAGAAGACCCAGGCCCGCACCAACATGATCAAGGCCGGCGTGCCCGTGGTGCCCGGCAACGCGGCCCCCTTCGTAGACGTCGACGAAGCGAAGGCCTACGCCCAGAAGATCGGCTTCCCGGTGATGCTCAAGGCCGCGGGCGGCGGCGGCGGCAAGGGCATGCGGCGCATCGATCGCATGGAAGATCTCGACGGCGCCTGGCGCACCGCGCGCAGCGAGGCGATGTCGGCCTTCGGGAACGACGCGGTCTACATGGAGAAGTTCCTCGATCAACCACACCACGTGGAGATCCAGGTCTTCGGCGACACGCACGGCAACGTCATTCACTTGAACGAGCGCGAGTGCTCGGCGCAGCGGCGTAACCAGAAGGTCGTCGAGGAGACGCCCTCCCCCATTCTCACCCCTGAGATGCGCGCGGCGATGGGCGAGGTGGCGGTGAAGGCCGCCAAGGCGGTCGGCTACGTGGGCGCGGGGACGGTGGAGTTCCTCGTCGACGCCAAGCGCAACTTCTACTTCCTCGAGATGAACACCCGCCTGCAGGTCGAGCACCCGGTGACGGAGTGGGTGACGGGCATCGACCTGGTCGCCTGGCAGCTGCACGTGGCCCAGGGCGGCGTGCTGCCGATGCTCGAGCCCATCGCGCCGCGCGGCCACGCCATCGAGGTGCGCGTGTACGCGGAAGATCCTTCCACCAACTTCATGCCCTCCCCCGGCACCATCAGCTACGTGCGCGTGCCCTCGGGGCCGGGCGTGCGCGACGACTCCGCGGTGTACGCGGGCTACCGGGTGCCGAACTTCTACGATCCGATGTTGAGCAAGCTCAGCGTCTGGGCGCCCACGCGCATGGAGGCGATCCTCAAGATGCGCCGCGCGCTCGACGAGTACGTGCTCACCGGCATCACCACCAACCTGCGCTACCTCAAGCAGATCGTGCTGCACCCCGAGTTCGTGAAGGGCGACTACGACACCGGCTTCCTCCCCCGCGAGCACAAGACGCTGCTGGGCGAAGAAGACAAGGCGCTGGCGCGGGTCTCGATGATCGCCGCCGCCATGCGCGCTCACCAGCGCGCGGAGAAGCAGCAGGCCACCATCGCCACGGCGCAGAAGCCGGGGGGCTCGAGCCACTCCGCGTGGCGCTCGGCAGGCCGCAGGACGGGCAGCTGGAAGAAGGGGGCTTAAGGCCATGGCGCGCACCACCAAGTACTTCGCGAGGAACCTGGCCCACAAAGACGAGGTCGCCGCCGAGCTCGAGGTCGAGTCGCTCGGACAAGGGCGCTACGCCGTCACCCTCGAGGGGCACACCTTCGAGCTCGAGTCGCTGGTGCTCCCGCACGGGGCGGTCTCGATGATCGTCGAAGGCCAGTCGTTCTCGGTGGAGTTCGACGAGAAGGGCGACGAGGTGGGCGTGCTGTTGCGCGGCCAGCTCACCCGCTTCGACGTGGCCGACGAGCGGAAGCTGCGCCTGCGCGCCGCCACCGAGGGCTTCACGGTGGAAGGCAAGCAGACGGTCGTCGCGCCCATGCCCGGGAAGATCGTCAAGGTGTTCGTGAAGGTGGGCGACGTGGTGACCGAGGGCCAGGGCCTGGTGGTGGTGGAGGCGATGAAGATGGAGAACGAGCTCAAGAGCCCCAAGGCCGGCACCGTCACCCAGATCGTCACCAGGGAAGGCGCCACCGTGGAGAACGGCGCCCCGCTGGTGGTGGTGGAGTAACTGTCTCCCTCGCCCCCTGCGGGGGAGAGGGTCGGGGAGAGGGGCAGACACTCACCGTGCACCCGGGTAAGTCTCACCAGCCCGTGCATCTCGCCGTCACCCTCACCCTCCTCCTCGCGCACAGCGACGGCGGCATCCGCGCCCCCGACGGAGGTCTGCCGCCCGTGGCGCTGAGCTGCCTGCCGACCTGGTACGCGGGCACGGTGAAGTGGAAGCCCGACGCCGGGTGGGGGCTCGACCTCGAGAACGGCGTGTTCCTCACCTGGAACAGCGGCGCCAGCGTGGACCCCGACGATCCCGACTCGGAAGAAGTGCCCGACCTCGCGGACATCTTCGACCCGCCCTACCGCACCGGGCCCATCGTCCCCATCGACACCTCGGATGCGGGGCCCATCGAAGATCCGGGCCGCGCGCGGGTGGAAGAGCTCTTCCTCGCCACCTACGGCGCCAAGCGCAGCGAGGTGCAGGAACGGCTGGGCCGGGTGCGGTTCTTCGGGCTGCGCTACCCCTTCCACGAGCGCGCGGCCGAGGCGCTGCGCCGGGTGGTGGCGAGGCTGGAGCCGCAGGTGAAGGAGAACCCCAGGCTGCTCCCCTTCTTGAAGGACATCGGCGGCACGTGGATCTGGCGCACCATCAAGCGCAGCAAGCGCCTCTCAGGCCACGCCTTCGGGATCGCGATCGATCTCAACGTCGAGCGCAGCAACTACTGGCGCTGGACCTACCGGGGCCAGCCGATGATCTGGAAGAACCGGGTGCCGCAGGAGATCGTCGATGCCTTCGAAGGCGAGGGCTTCATCTGGGGCGGCCGGTGGAAGCACTTCGACACCATGCACTTCGAGTACCGGCCCGAGCTGATCAGCCCGCTGTGCCGCGCGCCCGCCAGGTGAAGAGCGCGAAGCTCAGCGCCAGCGCGGCGAAGCCCAGGGCGAAGAGCCCTCCGATGACGAGCCCGGCGATCGCCCAGGCGCGGCCCCGCGTTCCGGCCTGACCGGCGCGAATGAGCCGCAGCTCCTGCACGCCGAACGCGATGCCGGCGAAGCCCAACAGGAAGCTCAGCACCCAGATCGCCAGGCCTGAGCGCCCGCGCACCAGCAAGCCCGCCACCAGGCCGTTGAAGCCTAAGGTGGTGAGGAGCGGCGAGACGCGCGCGCGCGCCGAGGCAGGGCTTCCCTTCAAGAGCGGCAGGCAGGCGGCGCACGCGGGCGTCACCTCGTTGAAGTACTCCACGCACTCGCCGCAGAGGAAGGTGCCGCAGCGCGTGCAGATCTCCACCGCGGCCACCGCCGGGTGCTTGCCGCAATGCGCGCCCGCCAGCGAGCCCGGGCTCACCGCGCGCTCAGCTCGAAGGTGGTGTCGTCGATCTTCACGCCGGTCTTCGGGAAGTCCTGCAGGGTGAGGCTCTTCACCAGCTTCGCGCCGCGGGCGGTCTCGTCGGGCATGGGTACGCCCTTGCCTTCCTGCTTGGTGGAGATGAGCTTGCCCGACACAAACCGCCCGTCTTCCGCCAACGAGACCTCGAGCAGCACCGCGTAGCCCAGCGGCCCGGAGAGATCGAAGCGGCCGTAGGTGGCGAAGTTGCCCAGCGAGTAGGCGATCAACCGGTCCTCGTAGAGCTCCATGCCGCGCACCACGTGCGGGCCGTGGCCGAGCACCAGGTCGGCGCCGGCGTCGATCACCGCGTGGGAGAAGGCCTTCAGATCGCCCCGGTTCTCCCTCAGGTAGCGCTCGATGCCGTTCTTCACCCGGGTGGCGTTGGTGCCTTCCGCGCCGCCGTGAAAGCTGACGATCACCAGGTCGCCTTCGGCCTTCACCGACCGCACCAGCTTCTTCGCGCGGGGGATGTCGGTGACGTCGTTGCACGAGCCGCTGGTGTGAAAGGCGATGAGGGCGAGCTTCTTCCCCTTGAAGGTGAGGCGCGCCACCGTGCCCACGGGCCCCGACCAGGCGACGTGGTGCGCGTCGAGCGCGGCTTCAGTCTCGCGGCGGCAGGCTTCTCCGAAGTCACCGGCGTGGTTGTTCGCGGTGGAGGCGAGATCGATGCCCGCCGCCTCCAGGTACTTCGCGTAGGCGGTGGGCGTGCGGAAGGCGAAGCAGTTGCCGCCCTTCCTGCACTTGGACGAGCTCCCCGAGTCGCACAGCGGCCCTTCCAGGTTGGCGAAGGTGAGCTCGGCGTCGGTGAGCAGGGGAAGGACCGCGTCGAGCAGGTGCGCGCCGTCGTCGGGCGGCAGCTTCCCCTCGGGCACCGAGGTGCCCAGCATCACGTCGCCCACCGCGCGCAGCCGCAGGAACGGCTCGGGCGGAGCAGCGAGGAGCACCAGCGATGCGACGGCGGGGAAGAGCATGGCCAAGCGCCTACCTCATTCCGCGCAAAAGAAAACGGCCGCCACCCGGGTGGGCAGCGGCCATTCGCTTTTTCAAGCAGCTGCTCGGCTTACGGAGTGAAGCGCAGCGCGTTGGTCGTGCTCACGGAGGCCGTGGTGTTGAACGAATGCTGCACGCCCGACGTACCGGCGGCGTTCTCCAGGCCCACCGCGGCCCCACCGCCCGTGGTGCGCGCCGCGTCACCCGCGTTCGCCGCCAGGGTGCAGTAGTGGTACTCGATCACGTTCGTCGTCTCGTACAGCTGCGCCTGGAAGGTGAGGCGCTCCGGCCCGGTGCTGCCCCCCGTCACGAAGAAGGTGTAGCCACCCCACTCGATCGTGAACTTGCGGTTGGGCGTCGTGCCCGTGGTGAGCGTCTTCACCGTGGTGCCGGCCGCCGCGGCGTCGAG
>VFKJ01000458.1 GCA_009885595.1 Myxococcales bacterium
CCCCGCGGGGGAGAGGGAAAGAGGTGGTACGAGTCGCCCATGTCGCTCGCCGACGTTCAGCTCGAGGCCGATCGCAAGCGCCTCAACCGCGCCCCTGCCCTGCTCCGCCGCAAGTGGCAGCGCATGAGCGTCTCGCCCTTCGCGTTCCTGCGCGGCGCCTCCGCGCTCTGGGCCGAGGCGCTGCGGAAGGAGCCCGCGCTGCTGCGCGGCCTTCCGGGCACCGGCACGCTGGTAGGCGATCTCCACCTCGAGAACATCGGCACCTTCCGCACCGCGCGCGGCGTGGCGCTGCACGTCAACGACTTCGACGAGACCTTCAGCGGGCCGTGGAGCTTCGACATGGCGCGGCTGCTCACCTCGACGCTGCTCGCGCGGCCTGAGCTGCACTGCACGGGGCTCGAGGTGATCGAGCTGGCCGAGCAGGTGCTCGAAGGTCACGCCGCCGGCGTCGCGGGAGGAAGCGCTCGGCTGCCTGCCCCGCTCGCGCACGCCGTCCAGGAAGCCGCGGTGAAGACCGACGACAAGTACCTCGCCAAGCGGCTCGAGAGCCCCGAGCGGCTGCTGCGCGATGAGAAGAACCCGCAGGCGCCGGCGTGGTGTGTGCCGCTGGTGAAGCGCGCGGTGGCGGCGTGGAGCGAGGCGACGAAGCAGACGGCGCCCGTGTCACTGGTCGATCTCACGCGCCGCATCGTGGGCACCGGCAGCCTCGGGGTCGAGCGGCTGCTGGCGCTGGTGCGGGTGGGCGACGTCACGCGGTTGCTCGAGCTCAAGGAGGTGCGCGGCAGCAGCTTCGCCGACGTGCAGGCCGACGCGGCGCACCTGCTGGAGGCGTGGATGAAGTGCCTGCCCCGCCCGCCGTTGGAGCTCGCAGCCGCCGCGCTGGGCGCCCTTCCCATCATCGTGCGGCCACTCTTCGCCAGCGACGACAAGCTCGCGGTGGAAGACTTCGATCGCACCGCGCTCCCGCAGACGCTGCGAGCGATCGGCCTGATGGCAGGCGAGGTTCATCGCCGCGGCGCGAAGACGACCGCCAAATGGACCGCCGAGCACCGGAGGATCCTGCTCGAGCGGGCCGCGCACCTGGCGGGACTCCACGAGCAGGCCTTCGTCGCCTTCTGCCGCGGCGTGCACGAGCAGTTCGGCGACCTGCGCTGACCTCCCGCGGTGGAGCCTCGAGGTCGCAGCAGTGGGGGCTCCACCCTACGCCAGCGCCAAACGTCGCCACCGGGTTTACCCAACGAGTTCAATCACTTGCTGAACGGCGTGGATCTTGGAAGAGGTGGGTGCATGTACCCCGAGAACCGGAACACCCGCCGCGTCAGTTGCCAGGCCCGCTTCCTGGGCGTGACCTCGACCGTGTTCCGCGGAGACATCGTCGACGTCTCGGCGACGGGCATGTGCCTGGCGGCCGACGTGGCGCTGGAGCGGGGACGCGAGCTGCATCTGGACTTCGATCTTCCGTCAGGCCGCGTGGAAGCGGTGGGCGAGGTGCGTTGGGTGGTGGAGAAGGACGGCAAGGTCGAGCTCGGCATCCGCTTCGTGCGCATCTCGTCTGAGTCGCTCGCGGTGATCGCGACCCACACCGCGCCCAAGCCGCGGATCGGTGGCGGCTTCTGGTTCAGCCACTTCGCCCTGCGCCGCTAGCAACCGGTCAACCCACCTTCAAGATCACCATCGCCGACGCGATGGGCGCGTTCTCGTCTTCCTGCCACGCCAGGCACTGCAGCGTGGTCACCCTTCGCCCGGTCTTGACCACCTTCGCCGCCGCGTAGGTGTCTCGGGTCTTCCCGCTGCGCAGATAGTCGATGGTGAGCGTGATGGTCTTCGGCAACCGCGGGCTCTCGGCGGTGGCGATCTGTTCGAGGTGAGCGATCGACTCCAGCAACCCACCCAGGGTGCCGCCGTGCAGCGCAGGCAGCGTGGGATTTCCCACCAGGTGCTCAGCGAACGGCATCACGAACACGCGCCTTCCTTCGCGCGACTCGACGTGCACGCCCAGGAAGCGCAGGTACGGAATCACCTCGACCAACGACGTGAGGTCACCCGAGCTCTTCGCCGTCCGCAGGACGTCTTCGACGCTCATGCCTTGAGTCCCTTCCGCACTTCTTGCTCGGTGATCGCGCGCCCGCGAGTCGAGAGCGCGAACGTGGCAGAGGCGGTGGCGAAGGGCTCTTCGGGGTTCTCCACGTAGGCCACCGCGCGCACGAACGCGACGGACGAGGTGTGGTGATAGCACTCCGCGCGGGCGAACACGTCCTTGTGGGCGGGCGCGCGGCCGAGGAAGTCGACGCGGAGATCGAGCGTGGCGATGGGCGCGGGCTGCCTGAGCTTGAGGAACACCGAGGCGCCGGCGGTGGCGTCGAGCACCGTGGTGATGGCGCCGCCGTGCATCACCTGCGTCTCCGGGTTGCCGACCAGCTGCGGGTTCCACGGCATCTTCACGGTGACCGTGGCGGGCGTGTACGAGGCCGCGACCAGGGTGATGCCCAGCGCGGCGTTGTGCGGCACGAAGTCGCGCAGCGCCGCGTTCATCATCTCGAGGTCGATGGTTTCGTCGTCAGCCATTTCAGACTCCTCACGCGTCGTAGCGCGGTGGCGGCATGCGCTCTTCGATGGCCTTCGCCAGCGCCTCGAAGTCGGAGCGCCGGGCGAACAGGTGGGCGGGCACCAGCACGCGTTGCTCCTCGCGCAGCCACAGGGCGAGGGTGTCGCGCTTGTCTCCGAGGCGGCGGACTTCTTTCACGGCAGACCAGGGCACTTCGATGAGGCCCGCGCGGGGGCGGGAGACCAGCACCGAGAGCGGCGTCACCCGCACGCCCCATTCCTTGCGCGGACGGAAGCGGAAGAAGCCCACGCCCATGGCGGCGCAGAGGCCGAAGGAGAGCCCGGCGCGGAGGATTTCCCGGGGCGACTGGCTCTGCGCGAAGCCGGCGACGGCCCACACCGTGAGCCCGAGCGCGACGAGGCACGAGCCGAGCAGGAAGAGCCGCAGCTTCAGCGGGTGGTAGGGGAAGAAGTCACCAGACATCGACACCCGTCCTACTTCAGAGGTGCGCGACATGCGCTGTCTCTCCCTCTCCCGCGGGGGAGTGAAGATCAGCGACGCTTTCCGAGGTGCACCAGGTTGAGTTGGCGTTCCAGCTTCGCGATTTCGCGCTTCGCGGCGTGAAGGGCCTTCTCTTTCGAGGGATCGGCCAGCATCGCTTCGAGGGTCCGAATGAGTCCTGGTGGTGAGGGACGCGCTTCGAGTTTCTCCACTCGCGCCATCGCCAGATCCATCAGCCGCTCCACGCGGGCCGCGTGCTTCTTGGCCGTCTCGGCCTGCTCTCGCAGCAGGCGCTCCCTCAGCTGCCAGTCGCGCTCGCGTTCCTTCCAGTGTGCTTCCAGGTCCCGGCGGCTCTGCTTGAGCTCGGCGATCATCACCTCGAGCTTCGCCACCTCCGGCCTCGGCGCGCGAGCCTGCTCGAGGGCGCGGTTGAGCCGCTTCACTTCACCCTGCGCCGCCTCCAGCTGCGCGCGCAGTTCACGGCTGTCATTCGACTGGGACACACTCACTGCGTAGCTCACTTCGAGAGCTTCGCGGAGAGGACCTCCTTGCCG
>VFKJ01001205.1 GCA_009885595.1 Myxococcales bacterium
CCGCCGATGCGGGCACCACCGCCGACGCGGGCACCACCGCCGATGCGGGCACCACCGCCGACGCGGGCACCACCACCGACGCGGGTGAGCCTGATGCGGGCGGCGTGGACGGAGGGGGCACCCCAGCCGACGCAGGCAGCGTGGCCGACGGCGGCGAGCCGCCCGACGCGGGAACGACGCCGAGCGATGGCGGCTTCACTGAACCCGACGACGCGGGCACCGACGCCGACGGCGGCCGCGACCCCGCGCTCTATGCGGTGGGCTGCGCCTGCGGCGTGGACCCGGGCTGGTCGCTGCTGCTGCTCGCGCTCGTCTTCGCGCGTCGCAAGGGGGTTTCGGGCGCGAAGGGGCTGCCTTTGACGATCCGCGCGTGAAAGTCCGGGTAGGCTGGCGCCTCTCATGCTCGACCAGATTCGCCCCTGTCTGTTGCCCAGCGCCGAGATCCGCCAACGCTCGGACGGGACCGAAGGCCTCTATGACCCGATCACCGGCGCCAGCTTCGAGACCTCGCCCGAGCAGGCGAACCTGGTGCCGCTGTTCGACGGCAAGCGCTCGCTGCTGGAGATCTCCGCGGAGTACATGAACCGCCACGGCTTCGTGCCCTTCGCCGCCATGGACGAGCTGGTGTGGGGGCTGACCGACGCCCACCTGCTGGTCGATCCTCCGCAGAACCTCGATCGCCTCGGCGCGAGCGCGTGGGTCGAGCTGGTGACGCCGACCTCTCGCGCGCGGTGGAAGATGCCCTGGCCGTCGGCGTTGCGGGCGCTGGAGCTGATCGTCTGGCCGGCGCTGGCGATCCTCACGGTGCTCACGGTGCCGCAGCGCGCGTTGAGTCCCATCGACGTGGCGCTGTTCTACCCGGGGTTGGTGCTGGCGTTGATCCTCCGCGATCGCTTCAAGGGCGCCTTGTGCGCGCTCTTTGGCTTCGCGCCGCGCCGCTCGCAGCTCACCTCGCTGCTGGGCCTCGTCTACTACGTGGCGCCCGATGACGCGGTGGTGGTGCTGATGGATCGCCGCGCGCGCGTGATGGCGCACTTCGGCGCGCTGCTCGGCGTGGCGACCGCGCTGGCGATGGCCTGGCCGTGGCCGGGCGTGTGGGCGGGGGCGGCGATCATCCTGCTGCTCGATCTCTCGCCGCTGGTGGAGTCGTCGGCGAGCTCGATGATGCGGGTGATCACCCGCCAGACGAGCTTGCGTGAGCACCTGCGCACGTACCTGGGGCTGCCGCTGGTGCGAGACCTCTTCCGCTTCAAGGTGGCGAAGTCGGAGCGGGCGCTCTTCGGCGCGGGCCTCTACGCCTCGGCGTGGATGGCGCTGCTGTTCTTCCTCATTCTGGGCATGGGGCTGAGCACCGGCCTGCGGCTGATCGAGCTCGGCGGCAAGGAGAGCGGCGCGATGCAGGTGCTCACGGGCCTGGGCGCGATGGCGCTCTTCGCGATCTGCCCGGTGCCCATCCTGCTGGGGGTGACGCAGGTGATCGAGTCGGCGTTCGCGGTGCTCTGGCCCCGCGACACCGGGGGACGGCAGACGAGCGGGGCGGCTGATCTGACGGCGTTTCGCTCGATTCCGCTCTTCTCCAAGCTGGCCGACGCGGACCTGGCGGCCATCGCCGCCCAGTCGAAGCAGGTCACCTATGGCGCGGGCGAGCTGATCGTCGCGGAGGGTTCTGCGGGCGACACCTTCTTCTCCATTCGCAGCGGCGCGGTGATCGTCGCGCGCGGCGCCTCGAGTGACCGCGCGCGGGTGGTGGCGCGGCTGGGCGCGGGCGACTGCTTCGGCGAGACCGCGATGCTCAAGGACGGCGTGCGCACGGCCTCGGTGCGCGCCGCCACCCGCACGGTGTTGATCGAGCTGGCGAGCGAGGCGTTCGAGAAGATGGTGGCGACGGTGGGCGGCGTCGACTTCGCGGCGGTGCTGCGGGCGGCCAACGCCATCGGCAAGAGCAAGCTGTTCCGCGGGCTGCCGCCGGAGCGGCTGTCTTCGCTGGCGAGCCGCTTCGTGCCGCGCACCGTGCCGGCGGGCACCGACGTGGTGAAGTTCGGCGACGAAGGGCACGAGTTCTTCCTCGTCGCGCGCGGCGAGGTCGAGGTGCTGTCGTCGGAAGGGAAGCTGCTCACCACGCTCAAGGACGGTGATCACTTCGGCGAGATCGCGCTCTTGCGGAGCGTGCCGCGCACGGCGACGGTGCGCACCACGGTGGACTCGCTGGTGCTGGTGCTGGGGCGCGACGTGTTCCTCTCGGCGCTCAACGCGGATCTCACCTTGTCCGCCCGGGTCGAGCAGAGCGCTGCGTCCCGCGCGACAGTGCCCTCCCTCTCCCCCTCGGGGAGAGGGTCGGGGTGAGGGGAAAAACCTGTTCCGTGCCGCTCGCGCACTGATCTCCCCAACGTTACGGACGGGACGAAAAGGCTGCGCACCGCTGGCGTCAATCCACACAGGGTGCGGAGTGGTGCGCACCGTGCAGGACACGCCTTCGAGGAGTGCACCATGGGGAGGATCCGCTTCAGGGATCGCGAAGATGCGGGACGACAGCTGGCCGTGGAGCTGCGCGGCTACGTGAAAGATCGCCCGATCGTGCTCGCGCTCCCGAACGGCGGGGTGCCGGTGGGCTTCGAGATCTCCCGAGCGCTGGGCTGTGAGTTCGACTTCTGGGGCGTGAAGAAGCTCGGCGTGCCCTGGCACCCGGAGCTGGGCGTGGGCGCGATCGCCGAAGGCGGGCAGCTCTCGATCTCCCGCGCGCTGATCGAGGACATCAACCTGAGCGGCGTCGAGTTGGCGCAGGTGACCGAGACCAAGCGGCGCGAGGTCGCCGAGCGCGTGCGGAAGTACCGTGAGGATCGCCCGAAGCCAGACCTGCGCCTGCGCACGGTGGTGATCGTCGACGACGGCGTGACCACCGGCGGCACCGCGCACGCGGCCGTCGAGTCGATCCGGGCCGAGGGCCCCAGGCAGCTCGTGCTCGCGGTACCGGTCGCCTCCCCCGGCATCATCAGTCGGTTGGGGCAACGCGTCGATCGCATCGTGTGCCTCAGCACCCCCAACGAGCTGTACGCGATCGGGCTCTGGTACGACGACTTTCCCCGCGTCACCGACGAACAGGCGATGCGATTCCTGGAACGGGCGCGGCAGAACTTCGCCGTCGCCCAGGCCGCGGCGAAGCCCCTGGGGGCGGCCGTTTCCACCCTGGCCCGATGAACGGCGGGCACCACGAGGAGTTCACGATGCGACCGGAACACGAAGAGACGTTGATCATCCCCGCGGGGCGCAAGGAGCTCGAGGCCGAGCTGATCATTCCTGCAGAGGCGCGCGGGTTGATCATCTTCGCGCATGGGAGCGGCAGCGCCCATCGGCTGCCTCGCAACGCGCGCGTCGGCGCCGCCATGCGCGAGCGGGGCTACGGCACCTTGATGCTCGACTTCCTCACGGCGGAAGAGGAGCGACAGGCCTCGCTGGACGCGCACCCGCGCTTCGACGTGCCGCTGCTCGCGAGCCGGCTGGGCGAGGTGACGGAGTGGATCCGCGGGCGGCGCGCCGTGAGCACCCTGCTGATCGGCTACTTCGGCGTCGGCAGCGGCACGGCGGCGGCGTTGATCGCGGCCTCGCGCAGACCGCGCCTGGTGCACGCGATCGTCTCGCGCGGGGGGCGACCGGACCTCGCGCGTGACGCGCTCGATCGCGTGCAGGCCCCGACGTTGTTGATCGTGGGTGGTGATGACGACACCGTGCTCGAGCTGAACAAGGATGCGTACGAGCGCATCCCCTCGGCCAAGCAGCTGGCGATCGTCCCCGGGTCATCGCACCTGTTCGAGGAGGCCGGCGCGCTCGACCAGGTGGCGTACCTGGCGGGGAACTGGTTCGACGAGCACCTCAGCGCGAACCCCCAGCCGAGCCTGTTCATGCGGCTCTAGAGCGCTCTAGAGCCTCGAGCGCTCAGCGATCGCGGCCCATGTAGTCGAAGCAGCCGCTCACCGTCGCCAACAGCGGGTAGTCCTTGCGGGGAATGTCGAGGTCGAGCCGCTCACTGAGACGGATGACGAAGCGCTCGAAAGCTGGTGAGCGGATGTCGGCCGGCTCCTCAAAGAGCGCGAGTTCCTGGCGAAGGGCGACGGGGTCTGCGGCAGGCAGGATGGGCATTCGAACGGCCTCCGGGAGGTAGGGGCTCGTTCGCAGAGCAAGCCCCATTCCACCCCGCCTTCGCTCGGAAGAAATTTCAGCCGGCGCGCAGCGCTTTCGTGCCCACCTGATCAGCCTGCACCCGCTGCGGTTGAATCAGAGCGTCAGCAGCTTCGCGACGGTGACTGCGGAGCGTTTCCACCCGGACCCCGCCAGGAGCGAGCGTGAAGGGGCACGGCGCTTGCTGCCGAAGGGGCGGAGGTTTGCCATGCCGACCCGTCATTTCTCCACCGGAGATGCCCTGCAGTTCGGTTGGTTCACCCTGCGCACGCACCTGGCGCCCCTGCTGCTGCTCGGAGGCGCGGGGCTGGTGCTCGCGATGTTCAGCCAGGCGCTCGGGCGCAGCGGCGCGCGGGGACGGTGGTGACGGTGCCGATGTCGATGCTCGCGGGGGTCTACGCGTTCCGGCGGATGCAGGGGCGCGTCGAAGTGGCTCCGGCTCAGGTGAGCTC
>VFKJ01000547.1 GCA_009885595.1 Myxococcales bacterium
CCGCTGGGCGTACCCACCACCACCAGCCTGAGCGGGGCGCCCTGTTCGCGCGCGATGGCCGGCGGCGTGCTCTGCCGGGGCGTCAGCTCGTAGGCGTTGGTGGGCGAGAGGCCAGTCACCGTCACCCGCTGCGAAGAGGGGAAGTTGAGCTTCGGCGCGACGCTCTTCACCTGCGGCTTCTTCTGCCCCGCGACCAACACCGAGAGTGGGCGCGGCTTCGTCTCGTCCTTCTGGTCGGAGCCCAGCAGGCTGGAAGGCACGTGGAAGGCGTAGAACTTCGAGGCGCTCTTGATCAGCAGGGGATCGGGCCCGAAGGTGCCCGGCTGCGCGCCGCCATCGCTGACCACGTAGAACGCCCAGCCCGGGGTGAGCGCCTTGCCCAGCAGCGCCACCCGGTACGTCCTGGTGGGCTCGAGCGCGACCTGCACCGCGCCCGAAGACGAGAGATCGAGCCGGTGCCGCGTGGCATCGAGGGAGAACTTCGGCGCGGGCCAGGTCACCAGATCGGGAGCGGGCGGAGGCTGAGGGGGCCTGGGCGGCTCCACCAGCACCGGCAGGGGCGCGGGCGGCTTGGGCGGCGGCGGCAGCTCGAGCTTCGCTTCCACCAGCAGGTGCTGCCCCGACTTGAGCGGCACCTCGTTCTTCCAGGTCTGGTACCCGGGAAAGTTCACCTCGAGCCTGAGCGTGCGATCGCCCGAGAGCCGGCCCACCTGGGTCGGCGTCTTCGCGGGCAACACCTTGCCGTCGAGCGTCACCTGGGCACCCGAGGGCACGCTGTTGATGTCGATCGAGCCTTCCTTCATCCGCTGCAGCACCGTCACCGCGCCGAAGCCCACGAACGCCGCGGCGACCAGCAGCGCGAGCGCCTTCATCCACGGGAAGGGCGGCGGCGGGGTAGGGGCCTCGTCGAACTTCGAGCGCGGGGGCGCGAAGTTGAGCCTCGCCTCGGCGAAGGCGACCATCTCGGTCGGATCTTCCGACTCGTCGTGCTTGCCCGGGGTGGGCGGCGCCGGCAGCGGCTCCTTCCACTTCTGCGCGCGCTCCACGAACTCCCGCGGCAGCTGCACGGGCCGGCCGTCCTTCACCAGCTCCTCCTCGAACAGCAGGTGGAGGAAGAGGGTGAGCATGCCGCCCGTGAACTCCGGGTGGTTGTTCGCGAGGAAGCGGTTGAGGTCCTGCTGGAAGGCCTCGGCGGTCTGGTAGCGATCCGCCTTCTCCAGCGCCATCGCCTTGAGCACCACCCGCTCGAGATCGGGCGGAATGCGGGGGTTCAGCTCGCGCGGCTTCTGAAACTGCCCGCGCACGATGCGGGCCATCACGTCCATCAGGCGGCCCTGGAACGGCAGCTGCCCGGTGAGCAGCTCGTACAGCACGATGCCCGCGGCGAAGACGTCGGTGCGCGCGTCGAGCTCCTTGGCCTTGGCCTGCTCGGGCGCGAAGTAGGCGTACTTGCCCTTCACCGCGTTGGCGGCGGTCTCCTCGGAGCTCGCGTTGCGCGCCTTGGCGATGCCGAAGTCGACCAGCTTGACCTGGCCCTCGTAGCTGATGAGCACGTTCTGCGGGCTCACGTCGCGGTGCACGATCTTCAGCGGCCGGCCGCTCTCGTCGAGCCGCGCGTGGGCGTAGTGCAGGCCCTTGAGCATCTCCGCGCAGATGAACGCCGCGAACTCCGGCGGCAGCACCGGGATGCCCAAGGTGCGCATGCGCTTGACCACCTTGGACAGCGGGTGGCCGTCGACCAATTCCATCGCGAGGAAGTAGTCGCCGTCGATGGCGCCGAAGTCGAAGACCTGCGCGATGTTGCCGTGCGAGAGGCCCATCACGATCCGCGCCTCGTTGGTGAACATGGCGATGAAGGCCTTGTTCTCCGCGTAGTGAGGGAGGATCCGCTTGATCACCACCTGTTTGGTCACCCCCGGCGCCGGCTCGTAGCGCGCACGAAAAATCTCAGCCATCCCGCCCGCGGCGATGCGGTCGAGCAGCTCATACTTTCCGAATCTGGTCGTTTCGGCAGGTGACAACGTGGGCGTCCCGGCAGGGCGCGCGGAAGGTAACATGCCGCCCGATGCGCTCCCTCACACTTGTTGGCCTGCTGCTCTCTTCCTCATCCTGGGCAGCAGCAGCGGTGCTGCTCTTCCCCGCCGTCGGCACCCCGGGCCAGGTGACGCTCTCGGGCCGGGTGCTCAAGCACGCGTCCAGCGGGGGCAGCTCGACCTTCTCGAAGAACCTGCGCCGCCTCACCTCTTCCAACTGGAATGGCGCGTCCGTCGAGGTGCGGTACGCCGACCGCAGCGCCGTGGTGGTCAGCGGCCACGACGGCAACTTCAGCGTCACCTTGTCGGGCGAGAAGAAGCCCTTCGAGGTGGGGCTCGCCACCGCCGAGGCCTTCGTGAAGGGCGCCGAGGCCGGCATCGCCACCGTCGACATCGTGGCCGCCAACGCCAGCTTCTTCGTGGTGAGCGACTTCGACGACACCCTGGCGGTCAGCAACGTGGCGAAGGGCACGCAGCTGGTGAAGGCCGCGCTGATGCAAGACGAGCTGAGCCAGCCGGTGGTGGAAGGGATGGCGGAGTTCTACGGCTGCCTCAAGGACGACAAGCCCGCGCGGCCCGGCTTCGCCCTCGTGAGCGGCTCACCCGCGCAATACACAGGCCGGGTGCGGCAGTTCCTGAGCACGCACGGCTTTCCGGTGTTCGGCCTCTACCTGCGGGACCTCGGGCCCGGCACGCTCTCGAACTACAAGCAGCCCGTCATCCGCGCGCTGTTGAAGGAGCTGCCGAACGAGGTGGTGCTGGTGGGCGACTCAGGCGAGCACGACCCCGAGGTCTACGCGCAGATGAGCCAGGAGTTCCCCGGGCGCGTGAAGGCCATCTACATCCGCGACGCGGGCCGCGCGGAGAACCTCGAGCGCTTCAAGGGCATGACCTTGTTCAAGACCCCGAAGGAAGCCGCGCTGGACGCCGTGACGAAGGGCCTCGCCTCGGCCCAGTGCGTCGCGCGTGCCTTTCCCGAGGTGAAGAAGTGAGGCCGCTCCTCGGCGCCGCGGCGCTGGCGCTGCTGCTGGGCTGTCCTGTCCAGAAACCCGCCGAGCCGATTCCCCGCGCCCAGCCCAAGCCGCTCGAGCCGCTCGAGGCCGTGAAGGTCGACGCCGGCGACGATCGCGACGCGCTCTACGAGGTGGTGCCCTTCACCCCGACAGGCCCCGCGATCCCGAAGGACGCGCGCATCGTGAAGGTGGACGGAGAGAAGACCGTGGTGCCCGCGGGCACCGGGCCCATCGTCTTCGTGCCCGACGACGACACCTACCTCGCGCAGGTCGCCCCGCTGCTGGCGAGCATCGCCGATGGAAAGGAAGAGCTGTGGCTGCAGCACCCGAGCGCGCCGATCGCGTTCAAGGTGACGCTGCGTGACGCGGCCCACTTCCAGGCGTGGATCGATGAACCCGTGCCCGGAAAGCTCAGGGTGATTCAGCGGGCCGACGGGTTCGAGCTGCAGACGAACCTGGGCAAGCTCCCCGGCGGAGATCCCAACGGGCCGACCGTGCCCTTGCGCGGCGGGAAGATGGATCTGACGACCCTGCAGCGGGGTTTTCAGCGCATTCAGGGCAAGTTCAAGTCGGCGCCCGACGTCTGCTTCGTGCCTTCGTTCGGCACCGAGCTTTCGAAGATCTCCAGCGCGATGGCGGTGAACTACCTCTCGCCCGAGAGCGCGTACTTCCCCGAGACCTGCCTGGTATTTCCGCGCCCCGCGAAGTGACGCGCTCACTTCCTGCTTGAAGCGGCGGTTTCCGTGTGTAGGTTCGCCACCCCATTTCAGGGAGGGAGTTCCACACACATGTTCAAGAACCTCGTTGCCGTCTCTTTGTTCGCCGTCGTCGGTCTCGGTTGTGCCCATGGCCAGAGGGCCTACGTCGATCCCCCCGCGGGCATGGCCCCGGAGCCGGCCTCGCTGTGGACCCGCCCCCAGGAGGTTGGTTACACGCTGGGTGAGCGCATTCAGGGTGAAGCCGCGCAGAACTGCATCTTCATGGCCATTTGCTGGGGCAACGAGGGCGGCAGCTTCACCGACAGCATCGGCGCCATCGCCGGCATCTTCACCGGCCGCTCGGCCGTGGGCGACCCGCTGGTGAGCGCGGCCGCGGCGGGCGCGGTGATGTCCGCCCCCACCGAGACGGACGGCATCCTGGTGCTCAACCACGAGACCGACTCGTTCAACATCTTCATCTTCTCGCGCCGCTCGGCCCGCGTGATCGGCAAGGCCGTGCGCTTCCACCCCATCGGCGAAGTCAGCCAGGAGCGCGCGGACAAGGTGCGCATGCTCAAGGCCGCCTCGGGCGCCATCCAGATCCAGGGCGGGTCGCTGGGCCTCTGAGTCTTCCTGGACTCGGAATGACCGGAAGAGGGCAGGGCCTCGCGGCTCTGCCCTTTTTCTTTGCGGGAGATATGAGGGTCCGCGCAGGTTTCTTTTGCGACGGAGTGGCTTTGTGATGCGCGACGAGTCCATCGGCGGCGGTTTCCTCCTCGAGCCCCTCAATCACCGCCAGGTGATGGCGCCCGAGTTCTTCTCTCCCGAACAGCGCATGCTCTACGAGACCGCGCGCCGCTTCAGCACCGAAGAGGTGCTGCCCCGCGCGGATCGGATCGAGAAGAAGGACTTCGCGCTGCTGCGCGAGCTGCTGCACAAGGCCGGCGAGCTGGGCCTGCTCGGGGTGGACATCGACGAAGCGTACGGCGGCAGCGGGCTCGACAAGACCACCACCCTGGTCGTCGCCGAGGCGAAGGCCTTGCTGGGCAGCTGGTCGGTCACCTTCGCGGCCCACACCTGCATCGGCACCTTGCCCATCGCCTGGTTCGGCACGCCTGCGCAGAAGGCGAAGTACCTCCCGGGGCTGACCTCTGGGGAGAAGGTCGCGGCCTACGCGCTCACCGAAGCGGGCTCGGGCAGCGACGCGCTGGGCGCCAAGACGCGCGCGGTGAAGAGCGCCGACGGCAAGCACTGGGTGCTCACCGGCAGCAAGCAGTACATCACCAACGCCGGCTTCGCCGACGTGTTCATCGTGTTCGCGAAGATCGATGGCGAGCAGTTCAGCTGCTTCATCGTCGACCGCGACGCGCCCGGGCTCACCATCGGGCCCGAAGAGCACAAGATGGGCATCCGCGGCTCGTCGACCTGCCCGCTGATCCTCGAAGAGGCGAAGATCCCGGTGGAGAACCTGCTCGGTGAAGCGGGGCGCGGGCACAAGATCGCCTTCAACGTGCTGAACATGGGGCGGCTCAAGCTGGGCGCGGGCGTGATCGGCGCGATGAAGCTGCACCTGGCCGGCGCCTGCACCTACACCAGCGATCGGAAGCAGTTCGACACCCCGATCATCCGCTTCGGGCTGACCCGCGAGAAGCTCGCGCGCATGCTCACCGCCACCTACGCGGTGGAGTCGCTCGCGTACCGCGTCTCGGGCCTCATCGACGACAAGGTCGCCAAAGGCACCGCGCTGCTGGCGGCCATCGAGGAGTTCTCCGTCGAGGCGAGCATCTTGAAGGTGATCGGCAGCGAGAGCTTCGGGCAGCTGGTGGACGACGGCGTGCAACTGCACGGCGGCGCCGGCTACATCGAGGAGTACCCGATCGAGCGCGCCTACCGGGACTCGCGCGTCAACCGCATCTTCGAGGGCACCAACGAGATCAACCGGCTGCTGATCGGCGGCAACTTGCTCAAGCGCGCGATGAAGGGCGTGTTGCCGCTCTTCGACAAGCCGCTGGGCGCGCCAGCCGGCGAAGACGCGAACATCGAGAACCTCAAGCGCCTCGCGCGGCTGACCTTGCAGGTCGCGGTGGAAGCGCATGGCCCGCAGGTGGAGAAGCACCAGGCCGTGCTCGGCTGCGTGGCTGACCTGGTGATGGATGCGTTCGCCCTCGACGCCATGACCGCGCGCAACCGGCAGCTGGCGAAGGCGAAGCCGCTGGAGGCGTGGCGGATCGCCGCGGTGCAGCGCTACTCGAACGAGGCGCATGGCCGCGCGCTCAACACTGCGGCGCGCGCGATGTCGGCCTGCGTGCAGGGTGATGCGCTCAAGCACCGCTTGGCCGAGGCCGCGTCGCTCATCGTCTGGCTGCCGCTCGATTCAGAGGCGATCGACGAGGCGCTCGCGGGCGCGGTGGAGAACGCGCGCGGGTACCCGTCACTGAGCTGAAGAGACGGCAAGCCCTCTCCCCCCGCGGGGGAGAGGGAGACAGGAGTTCAGGAGAGCTGCATCACGCTCACCCCGATGCTGAGCGGAAGACAAACCGCCGGCCCGGGCCCGAGCGGGTTGAACGCAATTCCATCGACCCCCGCGCGCGGCAGCAGCTCGAACAGTTCCTTCCCATCGAGGTGCTTCGGAATCAGCTCAGGCGCCTGCGCGAGCATGCGCTCGAAGCTGTCGGGCGAGGTGAAGACCATCGCCGGGTTCTGAAAGCCGCCCAGGCCCACCGCCGTCGCGACCGCCCCGTTGGGCAGCGCGAGGATCGTGTACGCCTCGAAGGTGCGCAGCGCGGCGTGCAGCCCTTCCTTCGACCGCGCCGGGTTCGCCAGCAGCGCCTCGAGCCGA
>VFKJ01000593.1 GCA_009885595.1 Myxococcales bacterium
AGTGACATTTACGCATAGAGGGCTGGATCCCCCCCGCGCCCCCCCGAGGGCTTGAACGGATCCATCACGAAGCCGAGTGAGCCGCGCGACGGGAGCCACGCAGTGTGGGGCCTGTTCGGCACGAGTACCGCCCAGGACCCATCCCCAGCGCGCCCCTTTGAGCCTCACTGTCAGTGCCTCTCCGCATACTCCGCCGCGGACCCGTGACGGAGGGTGTGATGAAGCGACGCGGAGGGATTCGACCGGCGATGGACGTGATCAAGCGACTCGCGGCGCGCGGGGTCTTCCGCGCGAAGGAGCTGACCCCGTACGGTCTCTCGCAGAACTGGCTGAACGTCGCGCGCGGCATGGGACTCGTGCAAAAGCACGGTCACGGCGTGTGGAGCGGTCGTTCCTATCAACCGACCCGCTACGAGATCGTCCAGCTGCGGTTTCCACTGGCCGTCTTCTGGGGTCCCTCCGCGCTCTGGCTTCACGCCGCGCTGGACGCCGAGCCCGAGCCGACGTGGATCGCGATCGCGAACACGTCCCGCGCGTCGTCCACCATGGAGCTCGACACCGTGATCATCCGCACCAGGCACCTCGATCGAGGCCTCGTCATCGTGAAGCCAGCCGGACGCCTGGTCGCACTCCGGGCCTACGACCTCGACCGCGCGCAGGCAGACGTCGCCCGCGTCAATCCCTGGCGCGTCGTGGAGCGCGCAGCCGAGCGGAGCCGCTTCTCCATCGCTGCCGACGGCGGACTGCTCTCAGCGAACACGAGGATGCACTACCCGCCCTGGCACCCGATCCCAGCGCCGCCGGATCAGTGGACCCAGCGGCCCGCCTCAGCGGCTACTCAAACGCCAGCGCCCGCTCGAAGTCACTGGGGTTCGACGACGCTTCCTTCGCCACCTCGACGGTGATCTGCCCCGCCCGCAGCAACTGCACCAGGTGCTGGTCGAAGCTCTGCGTCCCCAGGATGTCGTGGCTGCGCTCGCAGAAATCTTTGATCTCGTGGGTGCGCGCCGGGTCCTTGATGAACTCCACCACCGAGATGTTCGACACCATGATCTCCGCGGCCACCACGCGGCCCTTGCCCGAGGCGTGAGGCAGCAGCCGCTGCGAGATGCTGCCGCGCAGGTTCTCCGCCAGGCGGTTGCGCACGCCGGTCTGCGCCTCGTGCGGGAACACGCCGATGATCCGGTTGATCGTTCGGTACGCGTCCTGCGTGTGCACGGTGGAGAGCACCAGGTGGCCCGTCTCCGCCGCCTTGATGGCGATCTCGATCGTCTCCGCGTCGCGCATCTCCCCGACCAGGATGACGTCGGGGTCCTGCCGCATCGCCGCGCGCAGGGCCTTGCCGAAGTCCGGGGTGTCGGGGCCGATCTCCCGCTGCACCATCCGGGAGAACTTGTCCTCGTGGACGAACTCGATCGGGTCTTCGATCGTCACCACGTGCTTGCGGTAGTGCTGGTTGATGTAATTCACCATCGCCGCGAGCGTCGACGACTTGCCAGAGCCCGTGACGCCCGTCACCAGGATGAGCCCTCGATCTTCCTGGCTCATCTTCTCCAGCACCTTCGGCAGCCCGAGCTTCTGGAAGTCGGGAATCACCAGGGGGATCGAGCGCATCACCGCGCCCAGGTGCCCCTTGTTCCGAAAGATGTTCGCGCGGAAGCGCCCCACGCCCTCCAGCGGGTAGCTGGTGTCCCAGTCCTGCAGCTCGTCCAGCGAGCCCTTGTACCGGCTCTGCGTCAGCAGGTGCTTGGCGATGCGCGCGGTGTCTTCGGGTTGCAGCGCCGGCACCTTCACCGGCAACAACTGCCCGTTGATGCGCAACGCAGGCGCGCTGCCCACCTTGAAGTGAACGTCCGACGCACCGTTCTTCACGGCGGCCGCCAGGAACTGATTGAAGGTCGCGAGTTCCATGTTCTGTGGTGCCCCTTACTTCTGGAAGACGGTGGCCTTCGCCAGCTGCGCGTTCGCGCGCCGCAGGCGGTCCGACATGGTGCGGATGAACGAGCGGTAGACCTTCACCGCCAGCTTGTCGTCGGTGGCGAGCAGCGCCTCGAACGCGGCCCGCGGCATCTTGAGCAGCCGGCAGGGCACCGCGGTGGTCACGCGCGCCGAGGTCAGCACGTCGTCGATGAGCGACATCTCCCCGAAGAGCTCGCCTTCCTTGAGGCTGCCGATCACCTCGCCTTCGCCGTGCGTTCCGTCTTCGTCGGCGTCGCGGCTGACGTCCACCGCGCCCTTGCCGATCACATAGAGCGCGTCGCCCAGGGCGTTCTGCTCGATCACGATCGTCCCGGCGGGCACATCCATGTACTGAATGATGCTCCCCAGCCGGGAGGTCTCGTCGAAGGTGAGCTTCTGGAAGAGGTGGAGCTTCTGCAACAGCTCCACGCCCTCGAATTCCCCGAATCCCGTCAGTTCGAGTTCCACGGTGGCGAAACCTTACGCCATCTCCTTCCGATACACTCTGCCGATGACTTCGGGCGAGCGGCGTATCGATCCACGGTTCACGGCGCACTTCGACGTCCGGTTCTCCCGGGCCAGCGACGCGGCGCGCGCGTTGAACGCGTTCTCCATCAACTTCTCCTCGGGCGGGCTGTGCCTGCGCAGCAAGGCCCAATACGCCCTGGGGGAAGCGCTCTCGCTGTCCGTCACGGTCGAGGGCGAGCTGTTCGAACTCGAAGGGGTGGTCGCCTGGGTGCGCGGAGACGCCGTCGGGGTGCGCTTCGTGAACCTCAAGGCCCCAGTCCGTCAGCGGCTCGAGACCGTCGCGCGCGTGATGTCGACCCGCGGCCCCGCGCTCACTTGAGGCGGAAGACGCCGACCTCGGCGGGCTCGAAACCACACGCGGCGAAGAACGCCCGCACGCCGTCGCTCACCGGCCCGTAGGTCTCGAGCTCGAGGCGCTTCACCGAGAGCACCTTCGCGCGCTCCACCACCCGGCGCAGCAGCTCGCGGCCCACGCCCCGGCGCTGCCACGCCTTCGAGACGTTGAGCTCGTCGACGCTGCCCGCGCGACCGCCCGTCTTCAGCACCGGCCGATGCGAGAGCGTGGCGAAGCCGACCACTTTGTCGAGCGGGTCGGCGGCCACCATGATCTCCATCTCCGGGTGGCTGATGATCCACGTCACCGTGTTCGAATCAGCGGCCAGCCCGACCTCCGCCAACAAGGCGACGATGGGTCCAGCGTCACCGCGCCGCGCGGGGCGGACCCTGAAACCGGTCGGGGGTGGTGTCGGAGAAAAAGCCACGGAAGGGAGTTTAGGCCTCTGAGCGGGATGATCCAGAAAGCGGGTGCGAAGCCTGCCTACACGTCGACGAGGAAGACCTGCACCGCCAGGTCGAGCAGCTCGCGCGAGAGCGCCGGGGGCTGACCGCGATACCGGGCGGCGTCTTTGACCAGCTGCACCAGATCGCGCGGGTGGCAGCTGCGGAGCTGCAGGCTGCGTTCTTTGTAGGTGTGCTCGAGCAGGTAGCTGACGGCCTGCTCCACGTACGGAATGCCCGCGGCCTCGCACACCCGCCGGAAGATGGTGCGGTACTGCTTCTCGTCGGGGTTGCCGACCTCGATCTTGTATTTGATGCGGCGCAGGAACGCCTCGTCGACCAGCTCCTTGGGATCGAGGTTGGTCGAGAAGACGATCAGCTGATCGAAGGGGATCTCGAACTTCTTGCCCGTGTGCAGGGTGAGGAAGTCGACCCGCTTCTCCAACGGCACGATCCACCGGTTGAGCAAGTCGGTCGGGTGCACCTTCTGGCGGCCGAAGTCGTCGATGAGCAACATCCCGCCGTTCGCCTTCACCTGGAACGGCGCCTCGTAGAACCGCGCGGTGTCGGAATAGATGAGGTCGAGCGTCTCGAGCGTGAGCTCCCCGCCGACGATCACCGACGGCCGCTTGCAGATCTGCCAGCGGCTATCCATCTCGAAGCTCTGCCGGCGCCCCCCCGCGTCGCGCGCCAGCTCGAGTGACACCGGGTGGTGCACCAGGCGATCGAACACCTTCACGATCTGCCCATCGATCTCCAGGCAGTGCGGAATGAACGCCTCGCCGCCGAACATCGCGCTGATCGCTTCCGCCAGCGACGTCTTGCCGTTGCCCGGAGGCCCGAAGAGGAACAGCGATCTCCCCGAGTTCACCGCGGGGCCCAGCTTGTCGACGATGTTCTCCGGCACCACCAGGTGCGAGAGCGCCAGCTCGAGCTGCTTGCGGGTGATGGTGGGCGACTCGCGCGTCTGCTGCCCAATGAGCGCGTTGTATTGCTCGATCGGCACCGGCGCCGGGCCCACGTAGGTGGTGCGCTGCAGCGCATCGCGCGCGTACTCGCGGCCCTTGTCGGTGAGCTGGAAGTCCACCGAGACGCGGCCGAAGCCCTTGCCGCCGCGCATGTCGACCAGCTTCTCGGTGGTGAGGAAGTCGATCACCTGCTCGACCACGCCCGTCCACGGCAGGCACAGCTGCTCGGCCACCTGCGCGCCGGTGGCCTGGCCCTGGTAATAGAAGAACTTCAGCGCGAGATCGGACAGCAGGCCCATCTTGAGGCCCGTCTCCTCGAGGCTGTGCGGCTGCGGCGGCGCCAGCTCGAGAATGCGCGGGTTCTCGAGCTGAAACGGGTTCGGCGTCTCCTGCGTCGTGCTCGCGTCGTGAACGTTGGTGCGCCGGTTCGCCATGAGGCGCCGATGCTAGAGCGAAGTGCATCGGGCGTGGGACACTCTCTCGATGGCGCCTCGCAGCATCTTCGTCGACGCCCCAAGGGAACGAAGCTCAGCGGTAGCAGGCGACGCGACCGACAGCCTTGAGGGGGGCGGTGGGCGTGGGCCCCGGTCGTGCTCGCCCGCGCACAGGCCCTCTGCCTCGGGCAAGGACGCTCACGGGACGCGGTCGCTTCTTCTCCAAACCGGAGCCGGCTCCGGTTTCGGGAAGAACGCTCAATGAGTCGAAGCCATGTGAAGCTCGTCACCCTGCCCGAGGTCGAGAGGCCTGCACGTGCGGGCTCGGCCGCTCCGCTACCCGCGAGCCCGCGCCCATTCAGGCCTGAGCTTTCGTGGCACGACGGCCCCACGAGAAAGAAGTCAGACGTAGGTGAGCCAGTGCTCGTAGCGGGGCTCCTGGCCGCGCACCACGCGGTAGTACAGTTCCTGGATCGACCGGGTGATCTCGCCGGGCTTGCCGTCACCGACCTGCCGGTTGTCCACCTCGCGCACCGGGGTGACCTCGGCCGCGGTGCCGGTGAAGAACACCTCGCCGGCGATGTAGAGCGCGTCGCGGGTGAAGGAGACCTCTTCCACCTGCCGGCCCCCGTCCTGGAGCATCTGGATCACG
>VFKJ01000694.1 GCA_009885595.1 Myxococcales bacterium
AGGGTGTAGCCGGTGTAGATCATCACCGAGAGGCCGCCGGCCCGAACGAGCCCGCACAGCTCAGCGAGCGCGTGCGGTTGCTGAAACGGCTCGCCGCCCAGCACCGAGATTCCTTCGAGGCCCGGGGTGGAGAGGATGGTCTTCGCGAGCTCAGCGGTCTCCACGAAGCGGCCGCCTTTGTCGGGCGCGAACATCTCGGGGTTGCAGCACCCGGGGCAGTGCAGCGTGCAGCCCTGCACCCACAGCGCAAACCGCTTCCCCGGCCCTTCGGCTTCGGTGTCCGGCACGGTCTGGGCGATGCGGAGCTGCATGCGTCAGGGCCTGGCGAACTCGACCGTCGCGAACGAGGTCATGAACTTCTCGAGCGGCATGGAGAAGATGCCGTCGTCCTTTCCATCGTGGCCGGGCTCGCGCTCACCCCAGGGGTTTCTCAGCGAGACCATCTTCTGACCGTTCTTCTCTTCCACGCCGAGCAGCGTGTACGCGTGATCTGCGACGACGCCCTGCTCCGCGGGATCCCAGGGCTTGCTCAGCGCCACCACGCAGCCGCCGCCCGCGGTCACCTGCTCGAGCTGGTTCCACAGGTTCGTCTTGTTCGACTCGCTGGTGACCGCGAAGAAATCAGGCTTCGCGCCCGTGAGCGCCTCGAGCGCGGTGGCCGACATGCCCGCCTCGATCGCGTCGAAGCCGCCCTTCCAGGTGGCGTAGGCCTTCTCGAAGATCAGCGGCCACAGCTCGCGGGTCTCGCGCGCGGCGGCATACTCGAGCCGGCCATGGCGGTTGGCGAACGAGCCATCGACGGTCACGCTCACCGGCGTCGGCTTGGCAGCGTCTCTCTTGCGCTCGAAAAAAGTCACCGTGTAGGTGCCGTCGCGGTTCGTCTTCACCGCGTTCGCGAGCAGCGCAGGGTGCGTCTTGGCCACCGAGGCGAGCGCGGCGATGAAGTAGCAATCGCCCACCTGGCCCTGCATGGCGTCGTCCATGCCGAACCCATTAACGGCGAGCTCTCCGGGCCGCGCATCCCAGCTGACCAGCCCGGTCTTCCGGCTGTCCTCGGTGAGCTTCGGCTGGCGGGGATGGGAGGCGAGGCCGGTGTCGCCGGCGATCTTCGCGAGCGATTGCATCTCGCCCGAGACGAAGGCCACCAGCTTCTCGCGCGCGGCGGGATCGAACGAGCGCTTCTTCCGATCGACGAAGCCCGAGAGGTAGTGCGCCTCGACTTCGCTGAAGTGGCCGTTCTTCGCGTTCTTGATCAACGCGTCGGCTTCTTTCGGCGTCACCTTGCCGTCAGCGAGCGTCTGGTCGAGCCGCGCGCGGTACCGGGCGCCTTCCTTGTCGATCTTCGAACCCATTCGCCCAGCCTAGCCCGCTCTTCAGCGCCGCGGGCCCGTGTACGTGCGCTCCCCGGTACCGGCGAAGTTGATGCCGAAGCTGGTGCCTGCGTAGGTGTACGTGACCTTCACCGTGGCGTTCTCGCCCTTCTCGCTGACGGCGACGGTGCCGGTGCTCATGGTCGCGGTGACGTTGCCGCCGGCGAACA
This sequence comes from Myxococcales bacterium, assembly GCA_009885595.1. Taxonomy (GTDB): domain Bacteria; phylum Myxococcota; class Myxococcia; order Myxococcales; family Myxococcaceae; genus Archangium_A. Next base: position 1,541 of record VFKJ01000694.1, read on the forward strand.
CGAAGGTGCACTTCTGCCCCGCGGTGATGTTGATGGCGTCGCCCTTCTCGGTCGTCTCCGCGTTCACCACGCAGGGCGTCGCGTCGGTCTGCGCGAGCGTCACCACGTAGTCGGACGCCTTGCCGGTGGTGATGGCCATCGGCCCCGTGCCCGAGGTCGCGGTCGTCTGCGAACGCGGAGCCGTCTCGGTCTCGGTGCCGGTGAGGGTGAAGTCGTACGTGCCGGGCACCGGGTCGGGCGCGCACGCGGTGAGGAAGAGCGCCAGCAGGGAAAGAGTTCGCATGTTCGTTTCCTTTCAGAGCGCCAACACGCCAGAGGCCTGGGTCATCAGGGCTACGCGACGCTTGGTGACGGGCGAGCTGCCGTCGATGAGCGCGCGCGTCTCTTCCAGCACGCGCTCGAGGCTGAAGCGCACCACCGAGCTGTCAGCGGTCGGCGTGCCACCCGGTACCGGAGGCAACCAGCCCACCATCTCGTCGGTGGCGCCCTTGAGCAGCGAATTGAGCGCGCCGAAGCCGAGCCGCCCCGCGACCGCGCGATCCGCGTAGCTGGGGCTGCCGCCGCGCACCACGTGCCCCAGGACGGTGGCGCGGATCTCGAGGGTGGGCAGTTCCTGCTTCATGCGCTCTTCGGTCATACGCACCAACCGCGTGCACGGCGCGGTGACGCCCTCGGCCTTGATGATGAGAATGCGGCGCTTGCCACGCGCGAAGCCGCTCAAGATCACCTGGCGGATGTCGTCGACCAGCTGATCTTCCGACTTGCCCGACTCGCGAATGAGCACGGCGTCGGCCGCCATCGCGATCGCGCTGGCCATCGCGAGGTAGCCGCAGTCACGCCCCATCACCTCGACCACGAAGGCCCGGCGGTGAGCGCGGGCGGTGTCGCTGATGCGATCGCACGCCTCCACGATGGTGTTGAGCGCGGTGTCCACCCCCAGCGAGGTGGCGGTGCAACCGATGTCGTTGTCGATGGAGCCCGGGATGCCCATCACCTTGATGCCTGCTTCGTTCGCGAGCGCGTGCGCGCCGGTGAGGCTGCCGTTTCCACCGATGACGATCAGGCCCTCGGCACCGAGCTTCGCGAGCTGCTCGGCGGCCACCACGCGGCCCTGCGTCTCGCGGAAGCGCATCGAGCGCGCGGAGCCGATGATGGTGCCCCCCTGCCCGCCCGCGGCGTCGACCTCGATGTCCACCGTCACCACGCCGTCGCTGAGCACCTTGGTCAGCTCCCGGAAGTTGCCGTCGATGAGGCCGTCGTAGCCGTCGATGGAGCCGAAGACCCGCAGCCCCTGCCCGGCGCCCAACTTCGCGATCGCGCGCAACGCCGCGTTCATGCCCGGCGAGTCACCACCTGAGGTCAGCACCACGATTCGTTTCATTGAAGTCGTCCCTGGCGGAAGAGGGCGCGCACGCTACCTCGGCTCGGGCCCGGCGCTGCTATCCCGTGAGGGTCGAAGGACCGAATCGCGCTCGATTGCATTAAACAGAGCCCCGCTGTGACTCGCCGCGCGCTGCTGCTCAGCCTCCTCTTCACCTCGCTCGCCCTCGCGCAGGAGGACGGCGGCGTGCTCACCAGGCCTCCCACGCTGGTGTCGCAGGTGGAGCCCGTCTTTCCCCCCGAGCTCGCCGACGCCGGCGTGAGCGGCACCGTCACCCTCGAGGTCGACATCGGCCCCGACGGCAAGGTGATGGACGCGCGGGTGGTGAACAGCGCCGGCGAGGCCTTCGACGCTTCCGCCCTGGCCGCCGCGCGCCAATTCGTCTTCACCCCGGCGGAGCTCGACGGCGTACCCGCGGCGGTGCGCATCTCGTTCTCGCTCGAGTTCCTCTACCGGCCGCAGGTGGTGGAGACGGTGGCCATCGACGCCGGCACCAAGGTCAACTTCCGCGGCACCGTGATCGAGCGCGGCACCCGCGATCCGCTCGAGGGGGTGCAGGTGGTGGTGGAAGGCCGCGAGACGATCACCGGCGAAGGCGGCCGCTTCGAGTTCACCGACGTGCCCGAAGGCACCTTCAAGGTGCTGGTGCTCAGCCCCGAGTACCAGCGCTACGAGGTCGACGAGACCTTCGCCGCGGGCAAGCGCACCGAGGTGAAGTACTTCGTGCGCAAGAAGCTCTACGGCGGCTACGAGACCGTGGTGCGCGCGCCCAAGGAGCGCAAGGAGGTCGCGCAGATCACCCTCTCGCAAGAAGAGATCAAGCTCATCCCCGGCACCAACGGTGACGCCTTCCGCGTGGTGCAGAACCTGCCGGGCGTGGCGCGCGCGCCCTTCGGCATCGGGCTGTTGATCGTCCGGGGCGGCAAGGCGTGGGACACGCGCACCTACGTGGACGAAGCGCCGGTGCCGCAGCTCTTCCACTTCGGCGGGCTGTTCTCGACCTACAACGCAGGGCTGCTCGAGGACATCAACTTCCAGGCGGGCAACTTCAACGCCGACTACGGGCGCAACATCGGCGGGCTCGTCACCGCCACCTCGGCGACGCCCTCGAAGAAGGGCTACCACGGCTACCTCGACGTCAACCTGGTCGACGCGTCCGCGATCTTCCAGGCGCCGATCAACGAGAACTGGAGCTTCTCGGTCAGCGGGCGCCGCAGCTACATCGACGTCGTCCTCCCCGCGGTCTTGAGCCTCATTCCTGGCGCACAGGAAGCGGTCAGCTTCACCCTGGCGCCGCGCTACTACGACTACCAGGCGCGCCTGGAGTACCGGCCCAGGAGCGGCAAGGTGCGCTTCTTCGTGAGCTTCTTCGGCTCGTCCGACGCGCTGGTGCTCGCGCTGCCCAACCCGTCGCTCGATCCAGAGGGGCGAGGCACCTTCGGCACCAGCATTCTCTACAACCGGCTGCTGGTCGGCCTCGATCTCAAGCTCGCCGACGGGCTCGACTTCCGCAGCCGCACCTCGCTGGGCCTGGACGAGCTCAGCTTCACGCTGGGCGATGACATCTTCGCCAAGGGGAAGCAGTACCCGGTGCGCTCGCGGAACACCTTCACCTGGGGGCTGCCGAAGCTGAAGCTCGAGCTGAGCGCGGGGCTCGACGTCGGCGTGCTGCCTTACTCGGTAGAGGTGCAGTCGCCGCCGCTGCCGAAGCTCAACC
>VFKJ01000284.1 GCA_009885595.1 Myxococcales bacterium
CAGAACCTGAGCCAGAACCTGAGCCAGAACCTGAGCCAGAACCTGAGCCGGCACCCGAAGCCGAGCCCGACGCGCCGGCGCCCGCGGCCGTGCAGGAGGAGCGGGGCGGGCAGCGGCTGGTGCGCCGGTTGCTCCTCTGGTCCTGCGCGGTGACCGCCGTGACGGCGGTCGCCGGTGGGGTGGCCCTGCTGCTCGAGGCTGCGCGCTTCCAGAGCGTGCTGCTGGTGCCGGCGCTCATTCTGCTGCTGGCGGTGGGGGGCGGGAACCTCATCGCCGCGCTGCTGGAGACCCGGCGCACCGCGGGGAGCGAGCTGGCGATCTCGGTCGCGGGCGCGGCGCTGACGGGGTGGCTGGTGGTGGACCTGGTGATGCTCAGCCGCTTCAGCTGGCTGCAGGGCCTCTACCTGCTGGTGGGGCTGGGCACGGTGGCGGGGGCGCTCTGGTTGTGGCGGGCGCGCCAGGTGGCGTGAGCGCGGCGGCGCGGGTGCACGAACCTCGCGACGAGTGACTACCGGCGCACGCCCAGCAGCAGGCCGTCGGGCGTGGGGATGCAGACGGTGTCGAAGTGTTGCGTGGCCTCTTCGTGGAAGCGGCGCATGGCCGCCGCGCGGGGCGAGTCTTCCAGCAGTTGGTTGAAGAGGAACGCATTGTCCCCGATGAGCAGGCCGCCCTGGCGCAGGTGCCGGGCGGCCCAGCGGCCGTAGAGGTCGTAGCTCTCCTTGTCGGCGTCGATGAAGACGCCGCAGAACGGGCCCTTCGCCTCGAGGGTGGGCAGCACGTCGACGCCGCGGCCGACGTGCACGGTGATGCGCTTGCTCTCGCCCGCCTGTTCGATGACCGAGCGCGCCACCTCGGCGTGTCTCGCATCGAACTCGATGGTGTGCACCTCGCCGTCGGGCGGCAGGGCGCGCGCCAGGCGCAGCGCGGAGTACCCCGCGAGGGTGCCCACCTCGACCACCTTGCGCGCGCCCGCCATCCGCAAGAGCAACTCAGTCAACTTCGCCTCGGAGGGCGCGAGTTGAATCGCCGGCATTCCGTGTTTCCCGGGCGCGTCGAAGGCTTGCTGCAGGGCCGCGTCGTGAGGCGCGTGCAGCCTGGTGGTCCAGTCCAGCAACTCCGGGGTGAAATAGACGAGGCCCGCGCGCGAGTCGTTGTCAGCCATGCGACTTCCATAACGGATCGAAACCCGATTCACAGCGCCGCTGTCTGCTCGCGCATGGCTGGTGGAATGGACTTAGGGACGAGCTCGAAGGGCGGCAAGAAGCCGCTCGACGCGATGATCAACCTGGTGCCCTTCATCGATCTGATGGCGGTCACCATCGTGTTCCTGATCATGACCGCGGTGTGGACCCAGCTGGGCCGGCTGCAGGTCTCGCAGCCGTCGCACGGAGGAGAGGAGCCGCCTGGCCCGGAGCAGCCCATCACGCTGCTCATCTCGGAGAAGGAGCTGCGCCTCACGGTGGGCGGCTCCCAGCTCGACCCCATCCCCATCGTGCGCGACGAGCACGGCCGCCTGGAGACCGCCGCCCTGGTGACGAAGCTTCGCCGCCTCAAGGAGCAGCAGCCCGAGCAAGCCACCATCACCCTCTCCACCGAAGACGCGGTGAAGTACGAGGACCTGGTGCGGCTGATCGACACCGTGGTGCGGGACGGGCCCGACACCCTCTTCCCCTCGGTGTCCGTCACTCCGGCGACGGGCTGATTGAGGCCGCGGGCGGGCGGTGAGCGCGCTCGATGCGGGTGACGACTTCAGCCGCGAGCCGGTGATTGCGGTCCGACGCGTCGAGCGCAGCCAGGATGGCGCTGGAGTCCAACAGGACCTGCCTCATGGGCCGAACAGCGCGGCGCGCTTGTCTTCCGACCCGGGCCCGCGGCCTCCGCTCTTGTAGGCGCCCACCATTCGCACGAAGGGGTGGCCTGGCGTCAGCGGTTCGGGTTTGGGAGCGCGCTGACGAGCACGCCGGTCCAACGGACTGACCCGACGGATCGGCCGTCTTGCTCAGGCCGCGGGTTGGGCGGTCAGCGGCAGGCAGACGCTGAACGCCGCGCCCCCCAGCGGCGAGCGCGCGTATTCGACGCGGCCCCCGTGGGCGAGGGCGCACTCCCGCACCGAGACCAGCCCCAGCCCGGTGCCGTGGGGCTTGGTGGTGGCGAACGGCTTGAAGAGCAGCGCCTCCATGCCCTCGGGCAGGCCCTGGCCGTCGTCGTGCACCTCGAGCCGCGCCTCGTTCTGCTGCACCCGCACCCGCACCTCGATCCGGCCGCGGCCGCCCGTCGCTTCGGCGGCGTTGATCAACAGGTTGATCAGCACCTGATCAATCAACACCGGGAACACGGGCAAGGCCACCGCCTCGGGCGCGTCGACGCTGACCTGGCAGTGCTTGAGCGCGCTGTGCCCGCGGAGCAGCCCGACGATGCGCTCCACCATCGCCTTGAGCTCGCCCTGCACGCGCTTGCTCACGTCGCGGTTGCGGCCCATCTCCTTGAGGTCGCGAAAGAGCTTGTTGAGCGAGTCCATCGCGTGCTGGGCGTCCCGCACGCCCTCGCGGTTCTCCGCGCTCAACCCGCCCTCCTGCGCCAGCAGGTTCAAGGTGGAGCCCACCACCTGGGAGATGTTGTTGGCGTCGTGCGCGATCGAGCTGACGAACAACCCCGCCAGTGCGGTGCGCTCGCTCTTGAGCAGCGTCTCCCGGGCCCGCGCGGCTTCTTCGGCGTCGGCGAGCTGCTTGCGCAGCACCACGTGCGCCACCAGGAAGAGCCCCAGCGCGGTCACCGCCACGAAGGCGATGCCCTTGAAGCGCTCCAACCGCTCCAGCTCTTCGACCGAGCCGGCCAGTGAGCGCGCGATGGCCCCGCTCACCACGATGTAGGCGCCGGCGATCGACGCGTAGGCGCCCGCGATCACCGCTGCCCGCCTCGTGTTCGACCTCATCATCGGCGGCGCACGTTGCCACGAACGCGCGGGGGTCACGAGCACCGCGAGAGGGAGGTCGATTTTGACTGACGTCAGGGCTCGATGGCCAGCAACTCGACCTCGAAGAGCAGGTGCGAACGAGGAGGGATGGGGCCGACCGCCTTGTCGCCGTAGCCCAGCCGCGGGGGAACCGTGAGGCGCCGCTTGCCGCCCACCTTCATGCCGAGCAGGCCCTGGTCCCACCCCTTGATCACCCTGCGCGCGCCGAGTCGGAAACGGAGCGGGTCTTTCCCCAGCGAAGAATCGAACTGCGTCCCGCTGGTGAGGGTGCCGGTGTAGTGCACCACCAGGTTCGAGCCGGAGATCGCCGTCTCTCCTTTGCCCGTCACCAGGTCTTCCACGCGCAGCTCGTCGGGGTACTGCTCGACGACGTCTTCCACCGGCTCGGGCGCGGTCGCTCGGCACGAGGTCAACACCAGCACGCTGGCCACCAGGAAGCGCTTCATCAGCTCTCTCCGCGTTGGGCGCGCCAGGCGCGGCCGAAGAAGAATTGGAACGGCAGGTGAAGGCGCGCGGCCCACGAGTGCTCGTCGTGCAGCCCCTCGGGGAAGCTGAACTGCAGCAGGTCGACGCCCAGCCGAAAGCCGCGGCTCAGCAGCAGATCTCGCATCGCGTTGGTGGCGTCGTAGTTGTCTTTGGGCCAGCCGCTGTCCAGGTACACCAGCAGCTTGCGGCGGGGCTCGGTGGCGATGCGCTCGAACAGATCATCCATCAGGCCAAACGTGCTCGACAGGCACGCCACCCGGCCGAACACCTCGGGCTGCTCCCACGCCAGGTGCAGCGCGGCCACGCCGCCCAGGGAGCTGCCCATCACCACCGTGTCCTCGGGCGCGATGCGGGTGCGGTGGTGGTAGTCGATCAACGGCTTGAGCTTCTGCGCGAGGAAGCGCCCGTACGCGCCGTAGCCGGGCCGGGTGTAGTCCTTCATGCGATCGGCCGGCGCCACGCCCACCACGATCGCCTTTCGCAGCGCGTTCATCTGGTCGAGGCGATCCATCGTCTCGTCCACCCGCCACTCGTGCCCCCGGAACGCCTCCTCGGGGAAGAAGAGGTTCTGCCCGTCTTGCATGTAGAGCACCGGGAAGCGGTGCAGGGTGTTCTCGTCGTAGCCGGGCGGGTGGTACACGCGCACCGCGCGCGTCTGGCCCTCGAACTCCACCTGGTGGAGGTCGGAGACCTGGCCCCGCTCCTCGCCGAAGAAGTACGGCCACAGGCGGCGCTCGGGCTCGTGCTTCGAGAGCACGTAGTTGCGCCCGCGCGCCCAGTGCAGGGTCTCGCCGTCGAGCAGACAGGGCTTGAGCTCGAGGTTCTGCAAAGGGAACTCCACCTCGAAGAAGGCCTGCGTCGGGGTGGTCTGGGCCGGGAGCACGTCTCGTTCCCAATCTGCCGCGGTGCGCAGGACCAGGCGTTGTCCTGCACAGAGCGGGTACGTCACGCACAGGCGCATGCCCGAGTCTCTAGCGCGTCAGTGACGGCTGGTGTGCGCGAGTGTTCAGCCCGCGAACGACGACGCCTCCCTCGCCACCCCCGGAATTCATGCCATAAGGTCGACACCTTTGGAGCGGGCGCCGGCCCCTCCGCACACTTTCCTCGAGGCAGGAGCCTGAAAGAATGCTGAAGCGATCGAACGTGATGCTGCTCGGCGTGTTTCTCGTCGCCGCCCAGGGCTGTGAGAACTGCCGGCCGGTCGGCAGCACCTCGAGCAACAAAGGTGAGGTGCGCATCATCTACACCGAGGGCGGAAGCCAGCTCGTCGGCGATGACGGCGTCTACGACTTCGGCACCGTCTCGATGGGCAAGACGGTGAGCCAGAAGCTGGTGGTGCAGAACGGCGGCCTGGGCGCGTTGGTCGTTCGCTCGTTCGCCAAGACCAGCGGAGACGCGGCGAAGGTGGGCAGCTTCATCGACGAACCCAGCCCCGTGTTCAGCGTGATGTTCGACACCGAGACCACCGTCTCGCCCGGCGAGTCGGTGGAGTTTCAGATCGACTTCTCCCCGCCCGTGGTCGAGGGCGTGGTGCAGGTCCCGCACCAGACGGTGCTCTCGATGGGCTCGGCGAACACCGTCATCGGCAAGGAGAACGCCAGCATCACCCTCAAGGGGCTGGCGGTGTCGGGCGAGTGCGACCTGCCGGCGGTGATCGACTTCGGCGCGGTGGCGCGCGGCGACAGCTTCGACGTCGTCTACAGCTACGTGAACCAGCGCCCCATCGAGACCCACGGCTACCTGGGCGCGGTGGAGTCGGCGCAGGGCGACGGCTTCTTCCTCATCTCGGCCGACTCGCCGCGCGGTGAGTTCGTCATCGGCGGCGGCCGCAGCAAGGACGCCACCTTCACCTTCAAGCCCACCGAGGCGCGCGACTACAGCGCCAGCGTGCGCATGCGCCGCGCCGACGGGTGCCCGGAGAAGCCGGTGCGACTGATCGGCACCGGCGTGGGCGCGGTGCTCACCTGGACGCCCTCGCTGATCGACTTCGGCTACGCGCCCCCGGGCACGGCCCTTCCGGGCGAGGTGACCTTCAGCAACCTCGCCCTCAGCCCGGTGGCGCTGAGCACCCTCGCCACCCGCGAGGGCGCGAACGTCAGCGCCGTCTTCAAGGTGACCGAGGCGCAGTCGACCACCGAGCTCACCGCCCAGACCGTGCCTCCCGGGGTGCGCGGCGCCGACGGCGTCATCGTGCCGGGCACCGCGAAGGTGAAGCTCTCGTTCAAGCCGCTGGTGCTCGGGCCCCGTGCCGGCCAGCTGGTCGCCAACACCTCGCTCTTGAACCAGCCGATGGTGAGCATCAACCTGCGCGGCGTGGGCGGCGGCCCCGACATCGACGCCCGCCCCTCGCCCACGCTCGCCTTCGGCCGCATCGCGTACTTCGCCAGCGCCAGCCCCGCGACCTTCGCCAGCCGCAAGCTCACCGTGCAGAACGTGGGCACCCGGCCCACCCCGGCTGACGCGCGCGCCAACCTGAAGCTCGGAATGCCCGACGGCGCCGGCGGCTACGTGAAGCCCTACTGGGAAGTGACGCCGCGCGCCGGCTCGAGCCTGGATGAAATCTGCGTGGGCCTGTTCGACGCAGCCACCAACACCTGCGCCCAGGATCTCCCGGCGTCCGGCGCGGGCCGCTACGATCCCGCGGTCGGCCTGGAAGCGGGCGCGGGCACCAGCATCCTCGACATCCCCATTCGCGTGACCCCCAACGGCCTGGGCCTGCGCGAGTTCGAGCTCAAGCTCTTCTCGAACGATCCCGACGAGCCGGTGACCACCCTCACGGTGACGGCGAACTCGGTGAACCTGCCGCCCTGCGACGTGGAGATCACCCCCATCGCGCTCGCCTTCGGCATCGTCTCGCCCCCCGCCATCAAGGACCTCGGGTTCACCATTCGCAACCGGCTCACCGGCCCCAACGATCTCTGCCTGATGTCGAACCTGCAGCTGCAGCCGGAGACCGGCACGCCCCCCGGCATGCCCGCGGTGTTCTCGCTGCCCGGCGGCCCCATCAACGAGCTCGAGCTGATGCCCGCGGAGACCCGCCAGGTGATGGTGCGCGCCTGGCCGCAGGGCCAGCTGCCGTCCACGCCCGCGCAGGTGGTGGGCCACGTGTCGTTCAACCTGGCAGACCCGGTGGCGCCGCAGCGCGACGTCGCGCTCACCACCACCATCGCCAACAGCTGCCTCACCATCTCGCCCAGCACCTTGGACTTCGGCGTGGTGAAGAAGGACTGCAACTCGCCCAACCGGAACTTCCAGATCTACAACTCGTGCTCGACCGACGTGGTGATCAACTCGTCGCAGATGGGCTCGGCGGCCGGTGAAGGCCCCGGCGGCCCCAACTGCCCGGGCACCGCGCCCTGCCCGGAGTTCCACGTGGTCACCGGCATCGCCGGCGGCACGCGCATCACGCCCGGCAACGCCACCCCGGTGACGTTCTCGCTCAAGTACCGCCCCATCAACTACGGGCCCGACACCGGCGCCTTCGTGATCAGCGTCACCCAGGGCGGCCAGCCGCTCGACTACGTGGTGGCGCTGCAGGGCCGCGGCGACACCCTGGGGCTGAACACCGACACCTTCCGCCAGGACACCAAGCCCAAGGCAGACATCCTGCTGGTGATCGACGACTCCTGCTCGATGTACGACAAGCAGACGGCGCTGGCCTCGAACATGGCCTCGTTCCTCCAGTACGCCACCAGCAACCAGGTCGACTTCCACCTGGCGGTGACGAACACCGAGCTGGGCGACCCGAACCGCGGCAAGTTCTGCACTGGCAGCGGCACCGGCAGCGCGCCCTGCCCACACGGCAACAAGATCCTCACCCCCACCACGCCCAACCTCGCCAGCGAGTTCGCCACCCTGGTGAACGTCGGGACCCATGGAGGCTCGGAGTCGTGCCTGGAGCCCGCCACCCGCGCGCTGACGACGCCCTTCATCACCGACCCCGCCTCGAACGCGGGCTTCCTCCGCCAGGAGGCGGTGCTGGCGGTGGTGTGCGTGACCGACGCGCGCGAACAGGCGCCCCAGGCGCCGGCGTTCTATTTGAACCAGCTCATCAACATCAAAGGCGCGCAGCGCGCCGGCCAGTTCACCTACAACGTGGTCGGCCCGTTCCTGCCCAGCTCACCGTCGGGGTGCGCCTACGACGGCGCGAACGACGGCCGGCACGACTTCATGGTGGCGCAGACCAACGGCGTGAAGGAGGAGATCTGCACGCCGAACTGGGCGGTGGCGCTGGAGCGCATCGGCAAGAACGCGTTTGGCTACCGCACCAACTTCTTCCTCACCTCGCGGCCTGATCTCTCGGCGCCCACCGGCGTCCAGGTGGCGATCGACGGGGTGCCGATCCCCTCGGTGGATCCCGACCCAAACCTGATGTCGCGCATCTGGGAATACGACGCGACCAACAACTCGGTGAACTTCGAGCCGCTCTACGTGCCCGAGCCGGGCAAGACGCTGACGGTCACGTACCAGACCGCCTGCATCCCGTAGGTTTCAGAAGACCGAGAAGCCGGCCGACAACCCGATGGAGAACCCACCGGGCTGCGACAGCGCGAGCACCGTGCCCAGCCCGGCCTCGCCACTGCCCAGGCTGTAGCGGAAGTTGTCGTCGGTGAAGCGAAAGCCCCAGCCCACGCGGAACAGCAGCCAGGTGAACGAGTTGAGCGTCTGGCGCCACCCCGCGCCCACGTGAACCACCGGCGTCACCATTCGCTCGGCGCGCTCGAGCACCTGGCCGTTGACCTTCGTCTCGGTGGTCCCGCCGAAGTTCATCGAGACCGCCGCTTCGGCGAACAGGCCCGCCACCTCGAGGCCGAACGGGTACGCGCGCACGTGCGGGCTCACCCGCACGCCCCAGGCGCCGGTGCCCCCGGAGAGGCCCGCTGAGAGGTAGCCGGTGAAGAGGCGGAAGTCGGCCTCGGCGCCCACGATGCCGCCGGGGTTGTTGAAGCCGCCGGTCGCGCCGAGATCGAGCAGCCGGTAGGGCCGCTCCACGTCGAACAAGGAGAGGGGCTGGCTCATCGCCGGCGAGCGCATCGGCGCGGCAGGCGGCGGGCTGGGCGGCGGGGTGGGAGCGGCATCCAGCAGCGGCGGCGGAGGCGGTCCGTCACCCACCGCCGGCTGCGCGAAACAGGGCGTGGCGAGGAGGGGCAGCAGGAGCAGGAGGGCAGCAGGAGGTGAGCGCATATGCCTCTTCGTCGTCCCAGCCCTGATTCGTGGGTAGGCAATCGCTCACCTCACCCGCATGCCACAGTGCGGCCCGCTTGCCGGGCCCCCTCACCTCGTCCTCTTCAGCCAGCGTCTCGATCGAAACCGCGACGCTCCTCGGCCGGCTGCGCGGCACGCGAGGGCTCTGGGTGTTCGCGGTGCTGGTGGTGCTGGCGCCCATCTCCAGCTGGTTGCAGTGGCGGGTGGTGCGCGCCGAGATGAACGCGCCCGACATCGGCCTCGACGTGCAGCGCAGCGGGCAGACCGGCGCGATGGTGGCCGCCCTCGACCAGGCGCGCTGGCCCACCGTGCGCCACGGCGACTTCGTGGAGACGCTCAACGGTCAGCCCGTCGACACCCTGAACTTCTGGCGCCACCGGATCGCCACCCCGCCCGGAACGGTGCGCGCCGCCTTCCTGCGCGAGGGGGTGCGCTTCGAGGCTTCGGCGCCCACCCAGGCTCCGAGCGTCGGGCTGGGCTTCGCCTACGTCACCCGCTTGATGACCGGCGTGCTGCTGATGTTGATCGCCATCGCCGCCTTCCTGCTGCGGCCCGGCGGCATCACCAACTGGCTCTTCCTCTTCTTCGTCTACGGCGTGGGCAACCTGGTGATGATCACCGCCGGCTTCGTCCCCCACCCCTCGGCGCTCTACCTCATCATCCATTCCCTGATGTCGCTGGCGCCCGGAGCGGGGCTGCTGCTGCTGACGTACTTCCCTCGCGACCTGCAGCTCTCGAAGGTCACCCGGGGTGGCGTGGTGGGCCTGACGTTCTTCTTCGTGCTGATTCACCCGATTCGAATCGTCTTCTTCGAGCAGGTGCCCTCGCTGCCCTTCGAGCTGGCCACGCGCGTCTGGATGTCGATGGCGTCTCTGCTGTTGGTGGTGGGGCAGGCCGTGCACGCCCGGCGCGCGCGCCTGAACGGGGAGCTGCGCCTGGCCGCGCTCTACCGCACCCTGGTGATCGCCTCGGCCCTGGGCCTCTTCGCCCCGGCGCTGCTGGCCGCCATCAACCGCGCGCTCGAGCTCGACGGGGCGGTGGTCACGGAGATCTCCTCGACCCTGGTGCTCATCTTCGCGGTGATGACGGCCGTGGTGCTGGTGCGCCACAACCCGCTCGCCATCGATCGCTACGCCACCTCGCTGGTCGGCTACGTGGTCACCGTCGGCAGCCTCGCCCTGGTGTTCGCCTTTACGCTGCTGGCGCTGCCGCTGGTGCTCAACCGCTTCGGGCTCACCCAGTCCTCCGAGGCGCTGGTGCTGGTGACCGCCTCGTTGTCCATCTCGGTGGGGCCGGTGTACCGACGGGCGCGCGCGCGCATCGATCGCTTCTTCTCCGAGGAGCAGGCCAACACGCTGCAGACCGCCGAGGTGCTGCGCGCGGTGGTGGACGCGGTGCAGCAGAAGTCTCAGAGCGAGGCGCTGTCCGCCATCGTCGAGGCGGCCAAGGTGCTCGGCGGAGAATCGGTCGCCTTCTGGCAGCTCGACGCCCCGGGCAAGCAGCTGGTGCTCACGCGGCAGCTGGGCGAGCCGTCGCCTTTGACGAGCCTGGCTCGGGAAGGCGCCGCCTCGGTGCTGCTGGAGAAGGCGGGCGGGGTGGCGGGGCTGTGCGTGCGCCCGCTGGTGCCGCTGGCGCAGCAAGCGCTCTGGTCGCTGGGGCTCGCCCTCTCGGCGCCGGTGCGCGCGCATGGAGTGGCGGTGGGCTTCTTGGGGCTGGGGCGGAGGCCGTCTGGCTTTTCCTTCCGGCAGGAGGACCAGGTGTTCCTGGAGGCGCTCGCTTCGCAGCTCGGGCTCACCCTGGAGCGCGGCGACGTGGTCACCAACATCGGCCGCTACCGGGTGGAGCGCCGCCTCGCCACCGGCGGCATGGCCGAGGTGTTCATCGCCTGGCAGCTGGGCCCCGGCGGGTTCGAGCGCAAGGTGGCGCTCAAGCGGTTGCTGCCTGAGCTGGCGGAAGATCCGCGGCACGCCGCGTCGTTGCTCGACGAGGCGCGCATCGCCGCGCGGCTCTCGCACCGAAACGTGGCGCAGGTGTTCGAGGTGGGGCTCGAGGCTGGGCAACACTTCATCGCCATGGAGTTCGTCGACGGCCCGCCGCTGCGCGCGCTGACCGCGGCGGGGAGGAGACGGGGCGAGCCGGTGCCGCTGGCGCTGTGGCTGCAGCTGACGCAGGCGCTGCTCGGCGCGCTCGAGCACGCCCACACCGTGAAGGACGCGCAGGGCCAGCCGATGGGCGTGGTGCACCGCGACGTCACGCCGGCGAACATCCTGGTGGCGAAGACGGGCGAGGCGAAGCTGGTCGACTTCGGGCTGGTGCTCGCCAACACCCGGCTCTTCCGCACCCAGACGGGCCTCGCGCGCGGCACCCTGCGGTACATGTCTCCGGAGCAGGGGGCCGGCGAGCTGGTGGACTTCCGCGCAGACCTCTACTCGGCGACCGCCACGCTCTACGAGCTGCTCACCTTCGCGCGCGCCTTCCCCGAAGGGCCGTACAGCGGGGTTCGCCCGGGGAAGGCCTCAGAGGTACGCCCGGGACTGCCCCCGGCGCTCGACGCGGTGTTCGAGCGGGGCTTCGCGGCGGCCCGCGAGCAGCGACCTTCCTCTGCCGCTGAGCTGTCGGCGTTGTTCACCACAGCTGCCGCGGTCGCGCCCGCGAGCGAAGCCGAGGTGTCCACCTGGGTGCAGGCGTTGATGGTCGAGGTGGGCGAGCTCAAGCCGCGCAGCGAAGAGTCGACGCGCTCGGTGGAGGCGCCCACCGCGCCTCGATAGCCTACGGCAGGCGATCAGCCAGCCAGCACACCACGTCCATCGCCGACACCACCCCGATCAGATG
>VFKJ01000283.1 GCA_009885595.1 Myxococcales bacterium
GCCCGCGCCGCCCCCACCCCACGCGTTCACCGTGAGCGAGGTGACGCCGGCCGGCACCGTCCACATCGCCACGCCCGGGACGGTGAAGGTGTCGCCGCTGGCGCCCGCGTCCACCACCAGGCCCGCGTCCACGCCCGCGTCGAGGCCGGCGTCGGCGCCCGCATCCACCCCTGCATCGGTGCCGGCGTCGGTGGTGCTGCTGACGCTGCAGGCGTTGGTCGCGGCCACGCAGGTGCCGCCGCAGATGGTGGTGGTCGCCTGGTACTCGCAGCGGTTCATCACGCAGCTGCCGTGCGGCTGGTAGCTGATCAACACCGCGGTCGAGGCGCAGTAGTTCGAAGGCGGCGCGTTGCACTCGGCGCACACCAGGCGGGGAATGCCCTGGCCGGTCAGCACCAGCGCCACGTCGGTGTCGTTGGTGGAGTTGTTGATCAGGTGCACCACGCCGTCGCGCACGCCCTCGGTCGTGGGCATGAACGAGAGCTCGACCGACAGCCGCTCGCCCGCGCCGATGGTGATGCTCTCGACGGGACCCTCGAAGTCAGCGCCCTCCACGGTCGCCGGCTGCAGCACCAGCGCGCTCTTGCCCGTGTTTCGCACCTGCACCGGCAGGCTCACCTTGATGCCCACCGGAATCGGCCCGAAGTCGAGCGCGAGCGGCTGCACGTCGATGACCGGGTCCGTGGTCGAAACGGTCTCGCGGCCGCAGGAGACGAGAGCGAGGCAGACGATGAAGAGGGCAGAGCGCATTGAGGCGCTCCTACGCTTTCAGGTCAGCTCACGCCAGCGTCGCTGCATGTCGGCCTCGAGGCGTTGCAGGTCGACCCCGAGCGCGCCGGCGACCTCGAGCTCGCGGCGGAACGAGGTGCCCATCGGCGTCGGATCATCACTGCCCAGCACGCAGTGCACGTGCGCCTGCTGCAGCGCCTTGAGCGGAGTCGCGCCCCCGTGTGCGCGCATGAGCTGACCCAGCGCGGTGGGAATGAGCAGGCGATTGCTGGTGGGGCAGACCTCGAGGGTGACGCCCTCCTTCGCGAGGCGCTCCAGGGTGGCGGGGCTCTGCAGCGAGTGCACGCCGTGGCCGATGCCGCGGGGCGAGAGCGCCAGGGTGCGATCGACCGACGCGTGGCCCTCGAACTCGCCGGCGTGAATCGTGAGGTCCGGCAGGTCCGCGCGCAGCTCTTCCAGGATCTCCACCAGCGGGGCGGGGAGCGGCTCCTTGTCGACGCCGGTGACGATGCCCAGCACGTCGAGACCGACCAGCGCCTTCGCGTGCTCGACCACCATCTTCGCCAGCGCGCGGTAATGAGGCTCGCTCTCGAAGGTGCGCGAGAGGCCCAGGCGCAGCAGCATCGGCTTTCCGGTGGCGGCCTGCACCTCGTCCCGCGCCGAGCTGACGGCGAGGAGAATCGGCCGCGCGTACTGCTCGGCGAAGTCCACCGGCCGCACGTCGCGCCAGGGCAGGTTCTGGTTCTCGATCAACGTGCGCGCCATCGAGAAGAGCGAGAGGCGCATCTCGAAGCCGTCGGTGTCGTCGGCCGCCTCCCGGAACGCGAGCACCGAGAGGGCGCGAATCGCCTCTACGCTCACGTACGCGGCGCGGGCCTTCACGATGCATTGGTAGAACAGGGTGGCGTCATCCGACGGCGCGGCCATGGTGAGCTGGGCGGCGAGCGCCTCGGGCGTGCGGAAGGTGGCCGAGGCCGCGTCGAAGAAGAGGGGGTGGCGGAGGTCGAACGTGCGGGCGACCTCGAGCAACGCGCGTGGACTGTGAGAGCCCTCGAGGTGTCGGTGGAGATCGAGCTGCATCCTTCGCGCCCTTACACCACTCTCTCCCTCTCCCCTACAGGGGACCCTTCGACTTCGCTCAGGAGGTCGGGGAGAGGGGAAGAACCTCAACCAATTTGATACTGCAGCGAAGTGAGTGAAGCACCCATCGATCAACTCCTCGCCCAGTGGCGCGCGGCGCGTCACCCGTCGACGTCAGAGCTGATCCAACACCTCGGTGATCAACTTCGGGTGGAGGTCCCGCGTCTTCCCCCGAAGAAATCAGACGCCGCGCGGGCGCTGCTGAGCGGCTTCGAGCGCGAGGCTTCCTTTCAACGCTCCGCGCGCCTTCGTCAGCTCGA
>VFKJ01000096.1 GCA_009885595.1 Myxococcales bacterium
CGAGCTGCAAAAGAGGGCGCAATCACAGTGAGCGTCGGCTGGCCGCCTGCTCACTCGTGCGTGAGCACCAGTTGCAGGTGCTCGGTGCTCTCGGGCGCCAGGCTCGCCGCGAAGACGCGCGGGAAGCATCGGTCGAAGTAGGGGACCCGGCAAACCGAGAGCCGCAGCCGGGGACCGAGGTCGCGTGGGGCGTCGAAGGGCCGCGTGCAGGCTTCCGGGCAGGGGGCTCGGCATGACCGGGTCGAGTCGGCCCCTCCAGCTTTGAAGCCGCGACGTCTTCCTCGTCGGCCCTCCGGAGAGGATCCGGGCGGCGGCGGCAGGGCGAGGCGGTTTTCTGTGGAGCATCCACAGTCCACTCGCTGCGTGGGGAACCCGCTTCCGGGTCTCTCCACCTTGGCCAGTTTCGACGGTCGCTGGCGCTGGCGTTGCACTGGGGGGCCTCATGAAGATTCAACTGCTGACGCTGTGCGCGGCGCTCCTGGGTGGGGCCTGCGGTCCTGGGGGCGAGCCGGCAGGTTCGGCCGCCTACTTCCTCGACAACCAGAGCGCGGTCTCGCTGCGCGTCGAGGCGACGCTGTCCCCCGCACTCGGTGGTGGGCAGGAGGTCCTGGCGACCGTCCCCGCCGCCACCGTGGCCGAGCTCTACCGTGACGGGGCGATCGGCCAGAACCCCCGCCCGCCCGACTCTTTCGCCGCGATCCAGGTCTTTCGCGTGGACACCCTGGCGCGGGTCTATCTCCAGGATCCCGTCGTCGACGGCCCCTGGACGAGCGCGCGCCAGGACCAGAAGAGCTACGGCCTGACGCACTTCACGCTCGTGCTGAAGGACTCGCACCTCAGCCCGTAGGGCCGGAGGCAGCACGCGCGAGGGGAGCGCGACGCCGAGCTCGGTGAGACGTGCCTGAGGGTCGCCCGTGAAAGAGAAGAAGGCGCCCCGTAAGGCGGCGGCAGACGCGCGGTGAGTCACATCGACTGCAGTGATTCGATGGTCTGGGTCAGGAACGAGTCGAAGTCCGCAATCGAAGCGGTGATCGCCGGGTGCAAGCTCAACAGGACGGCCATCTGGCGCTCGACCAACACCGGGTCGAACAGCACCACGTAGGCGCTGCGGAAGAAGTGCCTGAACTTTCGCAGGTCCCGCAGCCCGTCCAGGGCACTGACCGGAATCAGCGCGGGCCGATGCTTTGGAACCGCCGTGGCGGCCTGCGCCAGCAGGTTGGTGTGCCACTGCGGGCCCTCGGGCTTGAGCCGGTCGATCGCCGTGACGATTCGTTCGCTGAGCGTCTCCAGCGCCGTGTACCAGGCGTGAAGAGACAGCGCCGCCCAACCAACCCACACCTGCTCCAACGAGGCGGTGTCCCAGCGCCCCTGGAGCTCGCTGAGCCGCTGCTGGTGCTGGCCCATCGCCGCGAGATCCACCCTCAGCTCGAGCTGAAGGCGAACCAACACCGCCACCCCGCTGACGGCCTCGGGGCTCACAGGGCGACCCCTTCCCTCAAGATGCGCTCGCGGAAATCAGCCGGGAGCGAGTCGAACGGCAGCAGCTCGACCGTCAGGCTCAGCTGCTGGCTGAGCCGCTCAGCCAGGTCGTCCCATCGCGCGCTGGGCCCTTCGACCACCAGGTCGAGATCGGAGGCAAGGTGGAAGTCTCCCCAGGCGAGGCTGCCGATCAGCCAGACGCGCCCCAGGGCGCCCGCCGCGCGCTCCTTCGCGACCTCCGCGTCGAGGAGAGAGCGCGCGCGCACCGCCCGGGCAGACGCCGCTGCGTTGCGCAGCCGAGCGTCCTCGACCAACGCGCGCGCGAGATCATCGGGGGTGACGTCCATGGAGGGCGAGGTTAGTGCAAAGTGGCTTCGTCACCAGCCTTCGCACCAACCTGAAGTGATCAGCCCTGAAGGGGCTCCGGCGAGGAGTCGGTGGGCGGGCTATGCTCGTGCCATGGTCGCCCCCGCTCGGCTCCACCGCTACGCCTACGAGGACTACGTCCTCCTCGAGCAACACAGCCAGGTGCGCCACGAGTTTCTCGACGGCGAGATCTACGCGATGGCGGGCGGCACTCCCGAGCACGCGGCGTTGGCGGCCTCGGTGCTCCGCCATATTGGGAATCAGCTCCCTTCCGGCGGTCGCACGTACACTTCCGATCTTCGCGTCCGCATTTCCAAGAGCGATCTCACCACCTATCCAGACGGGGCGGTCATCTGCGGGAAGGTTGCGCCTGCGATCGAAGATCCGCTCGCGGCGACGAACCCGAGGCTGGTGCTGGAAGTCACGAGCCCATCCACCGAGGCGTACGATCGAGGGGCGAAGCTGGAGCACTACCGAGGCCTCGAGACGCTGCGAGAGATCGTGGTCGTCTCTCATGAGCAGCGCCGCGTCGAGCTGCATCGCCGAGGCGAGGACGAGCAGTGGACTGTCGTCACGGGGACCGACGGTCAGACAATCGAACTCGAGAGCCTGGGTGCCCGGCTCGACGTCAGCGCGCTCTACAAGTCCCTCGACTGAACCCAGAAACTTCTCGAGGAGAACGAGATGACTGAGAAAGAAGATCAGGCACTCGTTGGATATGCAACTGATTCGCGGTAAGTCTGACGCATGCGTCGCGCCCGTTTTCTGATCGCGCTGGTCGGGGGCCTCGCCCTCTTGGCGATGGTGGGCGATCTGGTCCTCTCCCGCACCGCGCGGGCCTGGTTCGAGCACGATCTCGCGAGCCGCTCTTTGCTGGCGGTGAACGCCGCCAGCCGCAGCCTCGCTGACCACTGGGCCGACCCGGCCGCCCTCACCGAGGTGCTGGACGACCTCACCCGC
>VFKJ01000114.1 GCA_009885595.1 Myxococcales bacterium
ACAGGCTGCTCTTGCTCGCGGTCTCGAGGTCACTGGGGGAGCAAAAGCAGCCTGTCCCCTTTTTCCAGGTCCGCATCATGACCGTGAAACAGGTCGCCATCACCGGTGCCGGCCGCGGCATTGGCCGCTCGATCGCCGAGCGTTTCCTGGCTGAAGGCTGGCGCGTGTGGGCGCTGGCGCGGCAGCAATCCTCCCTCGACGCGCTGAAGGGAGACGTCCACTTCGTGCCCTTCGACGCCGCCGATGAACAGTCGGTCCTCCACGCCGCCGCGAAGCTCACCACCGACGCCGGCCACCTCACCGCGCTCGTGAACAACGCCGGCATCGCCATCTCCGCGCCGCTGCACAAGACCTCGAACGAAGACTTCGAGCGCACCCTGCGCGTCAACGTCACCGCGCCCTTCCTCCTCATCCGCGAGCTGTCAGGCGCGATGGTGAAGGCGGGCCACGGCCGCATCGTGAACATCGCCAGCACGGCCGCGAAGAGGGGCTATCGGTACACCTCGGCGTACTGCGCCTCGAAGCACGCGCTGCTGGGCCTCACGCGTTCGCTCGCGCTCGAGCTCGCGCCCAAAGGCGTGACGGTCAACGCGGTGTGCCCGGGCTGGACGGACACCGACATGTTCCAGGCGAGCGTCGATCGCATCGCGCAGAGCACCGGCCGCAGCGAGGCGGAAGCCAGGGAGACGCTCAGCAAGCTGAACCCGCTGCACCGGCCGGTGAAACCCGAAGAGGTCGCCGAGGTCGTCTTCTTCCTCGCCGCGTCGGCCGCGGGCGCGGCGATCACCGGCTCCGACTACACCATCGACGGAGGAGAACTCGCATGAGCACCGTGATTCAACCCGAAGGCTGGGCCAAACCCAGCGGCTACTCCAACGGCATCGTGGCCAGCGGCAAGCTGCTCTTCGTCGCGGGCACCATCGGTTGGAACCCCAAGGACGCGACGCCAGCGATCCCCGCCAGCATGGGGTTCGTCGAACAGTTCGACCAGGCGCTCCTCAACATCTGCGAGGTGGTGCGCACCGCGGGCGGCAAGCCCGAGCACCTCACCCGGCTCACCATCTACGTGACCGACAAGCAGGACTACCTGGGCAACCTGAAGACCGTCGGCGCGGCGTGGAAGAAGCACCTGGGGCGCCACTACCCCGCGGTCGCGCTGGTGCAGGTCGTCGCGCTGGTGGACGACAACGCCAGGGTCGAGATCGAAGCCACCGCAGTCCTGGAGAGCTGACCCGTGCTCAACCCCACCTCGTTCCGCTTCGAAGTAAAGGACCAGGTCGGCGTGATCACCTTCACCCGGCCCGCCACCCTCAACTCACTCACCTTCGCGGTGTACCGCGAGCTCACCGATCTCCTCGCCGACCTGCAGAAGGAGAGCTCGGTGCGCAGCGTG
>VFKJ01000665.1 GCA_009885595.1 Myxococcales bacterium
GGCCGCGGGCGCCGTGGCTGTGGCGTTCCGCCAGACCGGCGTCGCTCCTGTGGCTCCTGCTCGCGCTCTGCGCCTGCGCGCGGCCGGTGCACGTGGAGACGCGGGAGAACCCCGTCGAGGCGGGGCTCGAGGTGCCCTTCGTCGCCGAGGGTGAGCGCCGCTGGGACTTCGGTGACGGCACCCCGAGCCTCAGCGCCGCGCAGGTGACGCACGCCTTCGCGAAGGCGGGCCGCTACGTGGTGCGCGGCTTCGAGCGCGAGTCGCTGCGCGAGCAGCTGACGATCATCGTCGCCCCCCGGGCGGCGCTGCACCTGGTGCCTCCCGACGCCCGCTTCGCGGTGATCGCCCGCGGCCTGGAAGAGTTCCCGCCCGCCATCGACTTCGGCGAGCGGCTGGCCGGCCCCCAGAGCACGCAGGCCTGGCTCGAGGCGGCGCCGCTGCTGGGCTGGGCCTTCGAGCAGGCCAGCGCCGGCAGCACGCTGGCCGACGCGCGCGAGGGCGTGGCCACCTTCGCCTGGGCCGATGCCGAGGACACCCGGCTCAGCGTGGTGGGCATCACCGATGGCCCCAGGGCGCTCGAGGCGCTGAAGGGCTGGCTGCTCGAGCACGGCTGGACCGCGATCAGCGCGGTGCAGGGCCTCTGGCGGTACGAGCTGGAGGAGCGGTCGCTCGACGTCTTCGTCGATCGCGGGGCCCTCTACGCGGTCGACACGCCGCTCACCCACCGGCTGCCGGCCGCGCAGAGCCGCATCGCCGCCGCCTCGGCGCTCGGGCTGGAGGCCGATGGACGCGTCGCCAGCGCGCTCGATCAGCTCCCCAGCGGGGGCCTGGTGATCTACTCGCGCGCGCCCGAGGCGATGAGCTGGCGCTTCCTCACCGCCAGCGTGCGGCTGACCGAAGACGAGGCGCACTTCGAGGGCCGGCTCCACGCCGACGCGCCCCTGTGGGCCGCGCCGGAGAAGCTCGAGGGCACGCGGCTGCTCACCCACGCGCCGGAGGGCCCGGTGCTGGTCGCCTCGGCCAGCGTGCCGCCCGAGGCGCTGGCGGGCGTGGTGCTGGGTTCCCCGGGCACCCAGCCCCGCAGGCAGCTCGACGCCGAGCTGCTGGCCCAGGGCGTCGATCTCGATCGCGCGGTGGCGGCGTTTGCGGGCGTGTTCGAGCTGGCGGTCTACGCCGACGTGCCGGGCTTCGTGCGCAGCACGCTCGCGGCGGGCGGGCGGCCCCAGCCGCAGGGCACGGTGCTCTTCGAGGCGCCCATCACCTCGCAGTCACCGGTGGAGGCGCTGGTCGATGCGCTGAGCCGGCGCTGGGCGCTGGGCCTCGAGCGGTCCCGCGATCCCCAGGTCTCCTTGTGGCGGGGACAGCTCGCGGAGCGGCCGATCGACGTCGCGCTCACCTCGAAGTCGGTCTTCGTGAAGGCAGGCTCGGCGATCGACGAGCGCGATCCGGTCGAGCTGGGTGCGCACCTGGCCTCGCGCTTCGACGGGGCCTTCACCCGCGGTCACGTGAGCGTGTTCCTCGACGTGGGGCAGCTGCGGCGTGAGCTGCTCCAGCCCCGGCTGATGAAGGACGTCGATCCCCGCAGGGCGCTCCCGGCGCAGGCGCTGGCGGTGACGCTGCTCGATCGCCTCTCGCAGCTCGACTTCGCGTTGATCGACGTGGGGCCTGCCCCCGATGGGGCGGTGGTGCAGGCCGTGCTCAAGCTGCGCCCGCGCGCACCCTGAGCTGTCCCGAAATGGCCCCTCACCCTGACCCTCTCCCCGCTGCGCAGGGAGAGGGAACTCGGTCATCTCTTTGGGCCCTTCGGGTGCGGCTTGGGCGAGCGCTGCGGCGGAACCGGAGCGGGCTCCGGTTCCGGTTCCGGGGGAACGTCGGGCGCCACGGCGTCATCGCCCACGTCCGGATCGGGCACCACCCCCACGTCCGCGGGAACGGGATCTTCGACCACCGAGGGCGTCACCTCGGCGCTGTTGCTCTGCTCCGCGAGGCCCTGCACCACCGCGCAGGTGCAGCACCCGCCCGCGAGGAACATCATGCCCAGCACGATCATCACCCACTTGAGCGCCGAGCTCTTCTGCGGCGCCGGCGGGGCGCTGGCGGCCACAGGCGGCACCACCCACCCACTCTGAACGGCCGGAGGGGGCACCGACGGCTGCGGCGGAGGCAGCTGCTGCGGGGTGGCGACCAGCGGCAGCCCCGTGTTCGACGAGCCGCTCGAGGGCACCAACCAGCCCGGGTCCGGAGGGAGCGGAGGCGACATGCGTGGCTGCGGGGTGTGGGTCTTCTCCAGCCCGTTGCCGTCCGCCGGCGCGAGGGCCGGCTGCGTGCCGCTCTGCGTGGGAAGAAACGCGGGCGTGTTCCCCGGCGCCGGGAGCCCTACCGCCGAGCGCAGCGCCTCGCTGAACTCCCGCGCGGACTGCCAGCGCTGAAGCGGTTCCTTCGCGAGCCCGACCATCACCACCTGCGCCAGCGGCAACGGCACCCCGGGCGCGATCTGGTGGAGCGGCGCGGCCTGCTCGGTGCGCACCTTGACGATCAGGTGGGCGTAGCTCTCGGCGTCGAAGGGCAGCTTCCCCGACAACAGCTCGTAGAGCATCGCGCTGACGGAATAGAGATCGGCGCGCGCATCGACGCCGCGCGCGTCGAAGAACTGCTCGGGCGCCATGTACGAAGGGGTGCCCATGGCCACGCCCGTCATGGTGAGCCCCGAGGTGCCGGCCTCGCCGTGCATCTTCGAGATGCCGAAGTCGAGCAGCTTGACGAAGTCGCGCTCGGTGCCGCGCTCGTCGCGCCGGCGCACCACGAACACGTTGGCCGGCTTCATGTCGCGATGGACGATCCCCTTGGCGTGGGCGGCTTGCAGCGCTTCCAGGGCCTGCAGCACGATCAACACCAGGCGGTGGGCGGGCAGGGGGCCCTGCTGCGCCGCCAGTTCCTTCAGGTCGAGCCCGTCGAGATACTCGAGCGCGAGGAACGCCTGGCCCTCGTTCGACTGGCCCGCATCCATCACCCGCACGATGTGTTCGCTGCCGACCGACGCGGCCGCGCGGGCCTCTCGCAGGAAGCGCTCCAGCATCTGCTGATCGGCGCCCAGGCTCTTCTTGAGCAGCTTGAGGGCGACGGTGGAATCGGTATGGACGTGTTTGGCCAGGTACACCGCGCCGAAGCCGCCCGCGCCCAGCAGCCGCTCGACCTGGTAGCGATCGACGCGCGTCCCCACCACGCCGGGCTGCTGCATCGAGTCACCGGTCACCGGACACTTCGGCGTCCCGGGTGGGTGCTGCTTCCCGCAGTGCTGGCAGGCCATCATCCTTCCCGCAGGGTAGCCCTTCACCCGCGGGAGGCGCGTGCTATTCGTGCTCGCGAAAAATGACGTCCCCGCCCCCCTCGCAGCCGCGCACGCCCTGGGCGGAGATCGCCCTCGCCGCGCTGCCCGCCGCCCTGCACGCGCTCTTGCTGCTGGGCCGCCTGCACCCTGACGAGGTGTTCCAGTCGCTCGAGATCGCGCTCCACCGCGCCTACGGCTTCGGGGTGGTGCCCTGGGAATGGCAGGTGCCGCAAAACCCCGCCGCCGCCACTCAGCCCTGGGGCATTCGCAACTACTCGGTGCCGATGATCTTCTCCGCGCTCTTCAAGGCGGGCGACGCGATCGGCCTGGGCTCGGTGATGGCGCGCCGCACCCTGGCCGAGCTGCCGCAGTTCCTGCTGCACGTGGCGATGCTCGGCGCGGTGTGGCGGCTGTCGCTGCGGCGGGTGGGGGCCTCGCTCGCGCGCGCCTGCCTGTGGCTGGTGGCGCTCTACGCGCCGCTGGTGTGGTTCGGCGCTCGCACCATGTCCGAGTCCTTCTCCACCGCCTTCCTCGTCTGGGGCCTGGAGCGGCTCGACGCCGAAGACGAAGGCCCCCGCGCCTGGGCCTGGGGTGGGCTGCTGCTCGGGTTGGCGCAGGTGACCCGCTACGGCTCGGCGGCGGTGATCGTCCCCGCGATGATCTGGCTGCTCGTCGCGCGGCGCTGGCGGCCCTTCGCCTTCGCGGCGCTGGGGGGCGCGGTCGCGGCCTTCGGGCTGGGCCTGCTCGACCAGCTGACCTGGGGCGAGTGGTTCCATTCGCTCATTCACTACGTGCGCTTCAACCTCGTCTCCGGCGCCGCCGCCGCGCAGTTCGGCGCGCAGCCGTGGTGGACGTACCTGCCCGGGCTGTTGCTGAGCCCCTCCGCCGTGGTGGGCCTGTTCCTGGTGGTGCGCCGCGAGCCGCCCAGGACCACGCTCTTCATCGCCGCCGCGCTCGGGTACGCCGCGATCATCTCGGCGACCGCGCACAAGGAAGCTCGCTTTCTCTACCCGGCGCTGATCCTCCTGACGGTCGCCGGCACCCCGGCCTTCGTGGCCTGGGCGGGCGAGGCGTGGAAGCGCGGCACCGCCCGGCGCGTGGCGGTGATCACCCTGGGGGCGGCGGGGCTCGTCTACTTCGGGGTGCCCACGCCCTACGACGTGCAGCGCAAGGAGCAGTTCCAGCTCGTGGTGAAGGCGAACCCGGGCATGACCGGCCTGGTGATCATGAACGAGGGCCTGTGGGGCTCGCCGGGCTTCTTCTACGTGGGAAAGAACCTGCCCTGGTGCCCGTGCGATTTCCCCCACGACGGCTGCTTCCAAATGGCCGCGCGCGATCCGCGCTTCAACCGCGGCGTCTACTGGAGCAACGGCGGCGAGGCGGAGAAGCCCCGTGACGAGTCGTCGAAGGCGGCCTTCGAGGCCGCGGGCTTCCGCCTGGTCGAGCAGCGCGGGCAGGCGTCTTTGTTCGAGCGCTGAAACGAAAAACCCCGCCGCGGGCTTTCGCCGGCGACGGGGACTCTCGAAAAGGACGGCCAGGACACACGCGAAGTAACGCTACCGTTGCTTCCTTCCGGACCTGGCGGGGTTCACGGCCCCGCGTTGCCCTGACCAGAAGATGTTTGAACCTTCATAACGCGAAACTGCGGAGAGAGTGGGATTCGAACCCACGATACCCTTTCAGGTACACACGCTTTCCAGGCGTGCGCCTTCAGCCACTCGGCCATCTCTCCAGGAACGCCCCGCCTGAAGCAGCGTGGCCAGCGGAGAGCGTAGGATTCGAACCTACGGTACCGTTACCGGTACGCCTGATTTCGAGTCAGGTGCCTTCGACCACTCGGCCAGCTCTCCAACATCACTATTCAGTTTTGGTGCGGGCCCGCAGGCTCGCGAAGAAAGTCTTGAGCGCCTGGCTGCACGCTTCGCCCATCACCCCGCCCGTCACTTCGACTCGGTGGTTATGCCTCGGATCCGCTGCCAGGTTGTAGAGGGATCCGACGGCGCCCGCTTTCGGGTCCATCGCGCCGAACACCAACCGGGACACCCGCGACTGCACCAGGGCGCCGGCGCACATCGCGCAGGGCTCCAGGGTGACGTAGATGGTGACGCCGGTCAGCCGCCAGGCCCCGACGGCCTGGGCCGCCTCGCGCATGGCGTTGAACTCGGCATGTGAAAAGGGGTCTTTATCGATCTCGCGGCGGTTGTACCCGCGCCCGATGATCTGTTCGTCCCTCACCGCGACCGCGCCCACCGGCACTTCGCCGAGGCTCGCTGCAGTGGCGGCCAGCTCCAACGCGACGGCCATGAAGTCTGCATCAGTCATGTTGTTGAGTTACGCGTTGCTTGAGTTGCGCTCCGTGGAGGATTCGAACCTCCGGCCTTTGGATTCGTAGTCCAACGCTCTATCCAGCTGAGCTAACGGAGCTTTCTCAAGAAACAAACCGGTTGCGGAGTGAGAGGGATTCGAACCCTCGATACACTTTCGCGTATACAGGTTTAGCAAACCTGCGCCTTCAGCCGCTCGGCCATCACTCCAGCGAAATGACGAGACGTCCTGTCAAAGAACTGCTTCCTACGGAACAGGTAGGATTCGAACCTACGAACGCCTTTCAGCGTCTGCGGTTTTCAAGACCGCCGCCTTCAGCCGCTCGGCCACTGTTCCAACGACTTTCGTGGACGACGCCCCTGACGACCAACTCCGGACGGCGGGGGCCGCTCCAGTACAGCAACGCCATCACGACTGCAAAGGGTTTTCAGCCCGCGAAGACGAGCTCCTTGAGGCCGCCCATGTACGGCCAGAGCACCTCCGGCAGCCCCACGCTGCCGTCTTCCCGCTGGTAGTTCTCGAGGATCGCCACCACCGTGCGGCCGACCGCCAGGCCCGAGCCGTTGAGGGTGTGCACCAGCTGCGGCTTCTCCCCGGGGGCCGAGCGGAAGCGGATCTTCGCCCGGCGCGCCTGGAAGTCGCTGAAGTTCGAGCACGAGCTGATCTCGCGGAAGGCGTTCTGCCCGGGCAGCCACACCTCGAGATCGAAGGTCTTCTGCGAGGCGAACCCCATGTCCCCGGTGCACAGCAGCACCCGGCGGTGATGCAGCCCCAGCTTCTGCAGGATGTTCTCGGCGTCTTCCACCAGCGAGTCGAGCTCGGCCAGCGAGGTGGCGGGGTTCGCGAACTTCACGATCTCCACCTTGTGGAACTGGTGCATGCGAATGAGGCCGCGGGTGTCCTTCCCGGCGGCGCCGGCCTCGGCGCGGAAGCACGGAGAGAAGGCCACGTACTTCACCGGCAGCGGCCCCTCGAGGATCTCGTCGGCGTGGTAGTTCGTCACGGGCACTTCGGCCGTGGGGATGAGGAACAGCTCGCGCCCGGTGACGGTCTTGAAGGCGTCTTCCTCGAACTTGGGCAGCTGGCCGGTGCCGGTCATCGACGCTCGCGACACCAGGTAGGGCGGGAGCAGCTCGGTGTACCCGCGCTTCGTGTGCTCATCGATCATGAAGGCGGTGAGCGCCCGCTCGAGCCTGGCCAGGGCGCCCTTGCTGAAGGCGAAGCGGGGGCCCGAGACCTTCACGCCGCGCTCGAAGTCGAGCAACCCCAGCTTCTCGCCGATCTCGAAGTGCTGCTTGGGCGTGAAGAGGAAGGTGGGCTTCTCGCCCCAGATCTTCTCCACGGTGTTGCCGTGCTCGTCGGCGCCCACCGGCACCGATTCGTGCGGCACGTTGGGCACCATCATCATCTGGGCCGACAGCTCTTCTTCGATCGGCTTGAGCTTGCCTTCCTGCTCCTTGATGACCGCGCCCAGCGCCTTCATCTCGGCCTTGAGCTCTTCGGTGATCTTGCTGCGGTCCTTCATCACCTCCTGGGCGGCGTTCTTCCGGGCCTGGTTCTGCTCGAGCTCGACGTTGAGCTTCTTGCGCTCGGCGAAGAGCTCCTGGAAGCGCGAGAGATCGAGCGTGCCTCCCCGAGCCTTGAGCCTGGCCACCACCGCTTCGAAGTTCTTCGCGACTTCCTTCAGATCCAGCACGACGCCCTCTTCATTTGCCTTCGAGGTAGTAGATCAAATCCGCCACCTCCTTCTTGTTCTCGGCTTCGGGGCGCAGGTCGAGGAATTTCTTGAAGGCCGTCACCGCTTCCTTCTTTTTTCCGATCTCCTGGCTCAGGTACCCCAGTGCCAGCCAGGCGTCGGGGTTCTCGGGCTCGGCCTTGATGGCCCGGTGGTACCAATCGACCGCTTTCGGGTACTGGTGCTTCTCCTGATAGGCCTGACCCAGCTTCGAGTAGGCGGCCTTGAGGTTGGGGTCGGCCGCGAGCGCCTGGGTGTAGCTGACGATGGCGCCTGACCAGTCGTCCATCTTCATCTGGGCGTCACCTATCAACGCGCGCACCACGAGCCGGGCAGGGTCGGCGTCGAGGGCCTCCTGGTAGTAGCTGACGGCCTTCTTGAAGTCGTTGCGATCGAAGTAGATCTTCCCCATCTGCTCGAGGGCGTCGGCGTACTTCGGCTCGACCTCGAGCGCGCGCTTGAGCTCGGCCAGCGCGTCGTCGCCCTTGCGCGCGTCGGAGAGGATGCGGCCGTACCAGTACAGGTAGAGCGGGTTCTTCGAGTTGTATTCGACCGCCCGCTTCATCGCCTCGATCGCCTGGGTGTGCTCGCTCTTCGCGTTCTTCAGGCGCGCCAGGTAGAAGTTGGCGTCGGGGTGACCGGGCTCGGCCACCAGCGCGGAATTGAGGTGGGTGAGGGCGCCGTTGAGATCGCCCTTGTCGAACTTCACCGCGCCCAGGGTGACCACGATCTGCGTCACCTTCGGCTCGGCCTCGTGGGCGATGTTCAGCTCCGTGATGGCCTCGTCGAGCCGGCCGAGCTTCCACAAGGTCACGCCGCGCTGCAGCCGGCCGCCGGGAATGCGCGGGTTGAGCTCGAGGGCCTTCTCCACCTGGGAGGCCGACAGCTCGAGCTTGCCGCGCTCCAGCGACACCTGCGAGGCGCCCAGCTGGGCATCGGCGGAGTAGGGGTTGAGCTCGATCGCCTTCTTGAACTCGTTCTCGGCGCGCTCGAGGTTGCGCTCGTGCAGCGCCAGCTCGCCCATGCCCACCCGCATGGCCGCGTTCTCCGGAGCCTGGGCCAGGCCGTTCTCCAACACCGGCCCTGCTTCCTTGAAGCGGCGATCGCGCATGTAGTTACGCGAGAGGTAGAGGTACGCGTCGAGGATCTTCGGGTCCGCGGCGATCGCGCGCTTGTACGCGTCCTCGGCGTCCTTGGTGTTGCCCAGGGCGTCGGCGACCCGCGCGCTCAGATACGAGAGGGTGGCGTTCCCGGGGAAGCGGGCGTTCGCCGCCGACATCACCTTGGTGGCCTCGTCCATCTTGCCCAGCAGGATCAGCGCCCCCAGGTAGCCCTCGGTGTACTCGAGGCTCTCCGGCATCGCCTTCACCGCCACCTGGAAGAGGGGCGCGGCCTTGTCGGACTGGTTGAGCTCGGCGTACGCGTGCGCCAGGCGGCCGTTGGTGAAGGCGTTGGCAGGGTCGGCCTTGAGGGCCTCTTCGAAGAGGGGCACCGCCTCGGCCAGCTTGCCTTGCACGACCAGCGACTCTGCCTTGAGCGCGAGCGCCTTGCCGATCTGGCCGGGAGAGAGGGCGGGGCGGCCCTCTTCGCTGAGGGTCTTCTCCAGCAGCTCGTTGCCGCGCTGCACTTCCTTGCGGCGGATGATGATGATCTCCGCGAGCTCGACGGCGGACACCAGGTGGGTGGGGTCGGCCTCGAGGGCCTCGGCGAGCCTGCCCGCCGCCTCGTTGAACTCGTTCTGCTGCTTGTGGAGCATGCCCAGGCCGTGGAGGGCGCGCGCGCTCTTGGGATCCTTCTTGAGCACCGCCTCGTATTCGGACTTCGCCTGCGCGGGCTGGCCCTTGAGCAGGTACGCCTCGGCGCGCAGGAACAGCGACTCGAGATCTTCCCCGTCCCGCGCCACCGCGTCGGCGATGGAGACCAGGGCGGCGTCTGCGTCCTTCTTGCTGAGCGCCGCTGACGCCTCGGTCTTGAGGACCTCGGGGTGCTTTTCTCCGAGCAGCCGCACGTTGACCAGCTCGTTGTGGGCCTGCTCCAGCTCGGCGGGCTCGGCGCTGTGGAACTTGCGATCGAGGTAGAACACCGCCTGGCACCAGATGGCGCGCGCCTCGGGGTATTCCTTGATCTGCAGCGCCTGGTTGGCCGAGTCCTTCGCGAGCCGGTACGACTTCCAGGTGTCTTGCAGGAAGGCCTTGCGCGCGACCTGCAGGTAACCGAACTCGCGGGTGTCGGGCTTCACCTTCGCGGGGAAGAGCAGGCGCAAGGCGAAGAAGCCGTAGGGCGTGGCCACGCCGAGCCCCACGCCGCCGATGAGGAAGGTCGCCAGCAGCACGCCCGCCACGATGAAGGGCAGCTTCTTCTTGAAGGGGATGGGCTCCTTGCCCTGCACGACGGCCACCGCCGCCATGCGCCCTTCGTAGAGCTGCTTGAGCCGGTCCATCGACGGACCGCGGGCGTCGTCGACCTGCTGCATCTGCGCCTGGGTCTGGGTGCGCGCCGGGGCTTCCATCAGCCGCGCGATCACCGCCTGCAGCGAGGGCTCGGTGCCGATCGCCTGCCAGTTCTCCGCGTCGGGAGAGACCTCTTCGTTGCCCAGCAGCTGGCCGTCTTCGAGCATCTTGACGATCACGGCCTCTTCGAAAGGGCCGAAGACCTTGCCGCTGCGGCGCTTCACGTGGAAGCGGCGCACGTGGAGCTGATCTTCCGGGATGGCGCCGGCCTCCCTGGCCGACTTGTCGATGAAC
>VFKJ01000629.1 GCA_009885595.1 Myxococcales bacterium
TCCTCCGCTTGTTGTGGAAGGCCGTGGAGCTGCTCGCGCCCAAAGTGCAGAGCGTGGACGACGCCTTCGAGCAGCTGGGCCTCTACACGATGGACGCGCTGCTCAAGTCGCCCTTCGGGAAGTCGCTGGAGGGCTTCAAGAGCGCCGGCCCGCGCGCGCTCTTCAAGCCGCTGCTCACCACCCTCGAGCCGATGATCGCGCCAGGCAATCGCTTCGTGTCCGAGGCGGGCGAGGTGAGCGCGAAGCTGGTGTTCAAGGAAGAGGTGCTGCCGCTCCAGCTCTACGTGGGGCTGGTCCGCAGCCTGTTCGAGGCCTTCTTCCAGAAGACCCTCTTCGCCACCTGGGAGAAGACGGCCGCCGAGCGGGTCGAGCTCACCCTCGCGTGGAAGTAGCTCAAACATCTAGCGAGGTTGACAGCGCGGGTAGGACATAGGCATACGCAGGCCTACCTGCCGTCTTTGCCTGGGGGCCGAACCGATGAAGCGCTCAATCCTGGTGTCGTTCCTCGCGGTGTCGATGTTCGCCTGCGGTCCCGACGCGATGGCGGTGGTGGGCGATGACGCCGAGCTCGACGGCACCGAGTCGTACGACGCGGAGCTGACCGCCACGAGCCGCTCGACGACCTGGTTCCCCTTTCAGAACGGCAACAGCTGGACCTTCAAGAACGCCTCGGGCGCCACCCGCACCGTCACCCTGTCCGAGGTGAGCGAGGGCATGGGCGTGCTCACCGGCCTCTTCCCGTCGCCTGTCTGGGTGGGCCTCGCGTCCGACGCCTCGACCACCCTGATGATGTGGAGCGGCTCGGCCTGGGTCCCGCTCATCCGCTTCGGCTACGCCACCACCACCTGGCGCACCTCGAATCAGCTGTGCGCCGGCCTCATCGGCCGCCGCCTCTCGACGGGCACGAGCATCAGCACCACCGCGGGCAGCTTCTCCGACACGCGCACCATCAGCTTCGCGCAGGTCTCCTCGCCCACCGTGCTGTGCGCCCCGCAGGCCTTCAGCGAGCTCTCGTTCACGCCTGGCGTGGGGCTGGTGGCCTTCCGCACCGGCAGCAACCAGCGCTTCACGCTCGTGAGCGCGACCGTCAACGGCAAGAGCTACCCGGTGGCGCCCGCGGCGAACATCACCACCCGCGTCGCGCTCGACCAGACCAGCTACGTGTCGATCCCCAACACCATTCGCTGCATCACCCAGCCGTGCCCCAGCAACGCGGACACCGCCTCTGCGCGCGTCACCTTCGAGCTGCGCAACACCGGCTCGAGCGCGAAGACCTGGCAGTTCTCCACCGGCTGCCAGTTCGACGTCGAGCTGATCTCGATGGCGGGCACGGTGGTGCGCCGGCTCTCCGAGGGGCGCGCCTGCACCTTCGCGCTGACCTCGGTGACGCTCGAGGCGGGGCAGTCGAAGAGCTACTCCGCCACCTTGCCCCTCGAGGACCGGGACGGGCTGCAGCTCGACGGCTCGTACTCGGTGCGCGCGAAGCTGATCCCGACGGGCACCGGCACCGCGCCCAGCGCGACCGGCTCGCTGTCGGTCTCGGTCCTCGTCCCCTGAAACGGCGCACCCGCGCGGGGCGGTTGGCTGCGCTCGATGCGTGGCTGGTCGAGAACGGCCGGGAGCTGCTCGATGGTCGCGGCGCGATCGTCGACGTCGGCTACGGCGAGAGTCCCGTCACCACGCTGGAGCTCGCGCGCGCCGTCCGTTCGGTCACGCCCTCGTTACGCGTCGTCGGCGTGGACCGCACCGCTTCGGAGTCCACCGAGCTCGAACTGCTGCAAGGTGACTTCGCCACCTGCGCGGCGCTCGGGCCTACCGCGGTGGTGCGCGCGATGAACGTGCTGCGCGGCTACCGCGAGGAACAGGTGCCCGCGATTCATCAGGCGCTCGGCGCGGCGTTGCTCGAAGGCGGGCTGGTGCTCGAGGGCTCGTCGGATACCGACGGTCACGTCACCGTGGTGTCGTTGCTGCGGAGAAGGGCGGGGGCGCTCGCGCGCGAAGCGCTGCTGTTTCATACCGATTTCTCGCGCGGGTTTTCTCCGTGGCTGTTTCGCGACTGGTTGCCGCGGGACCTGAGGCGGCGCGCGCAGCCGGGCACTGCGATTCATGCGTTGCTGACCCGCTGGGATGAAGGCGCGAAGGGCAGCACTCCGCGGGAGCGGTTTCTGAGCTCGGTGCCCGGGGTGCTGGAGGGGACTGCGTGGGAATTGGAGCATGGCTTCGCCCGATGGACAGCCCTCTCCCCGACCCTCTCCCCCGCGGGGGAGAGGGAGTAAGGTGATGCGGTGATGGTGCTCCTGGCGGCGATCCTCGCTGCCGCTCCCGTGTCTCAGGACACCGGTTATGAAGACCGGCTCGTCGAGTGGGGACTCGCCCAGCACGGCCGCGACCGCGAGCCCGCCCCTGAAGGCAAGCGCGTCGAGGAGGTGCTCGTCGCCAGCGAAGACGTCTTCGCGCCCACCGATCCGTACCCGCTCATCCTGAACCTCCTCCACGTTCGGACCCGCGATCCCGTCATCCGCCGTGAGGTGCTGCTCTCGCCAGGAGACCTCTGGGACACCCACCGCGTGCAGGAGACCGAGCGCAACCTGCGCCGGCTCTTTCAGCTCGCCGTCGCCCGGGTGATCCCCGTGAAGGGCAAGGGCGGCGGGGTGGGGCTGCTGGTGGTGACGAAAGATCGCTGGTCCCTGCGCCTCTCCAACTCCTTCACCCTCATCGGTTCGCTGCTGCAGTTCCTCCAGCTGCAGTTGATCGAGGTGAACTTCAACGGCTGGGGCCAGCAGCTCGCGGTCAACACCACCGTGCGCCTCGACACCTTCTCGGTCGGCCAGCTCTTCATCGAGCGCCGCCTCTTCAACTCGCGCTGGTACTTCGGCGAGACCGCCTCGCTCATCTTCAACCGGCAGACCGGCGCGCTCGAGGGCACCTCGGGCACCGCCACCCTGGGTCGGCCCCTGATCTCGCTCGACCAGGAGTGGGGCTTCATCGCCGAGGGCACCTGGAACGCGCGGCGCCGGAGCGTCTTCCGCGGCGCCAGCATCTGGCAGCTGCCGTACCCCGACCCATCGAGTTCAGAGACCGTGCCCCTCGTCTACGACGTGCGCGAGTTCGCCGGCGAAGCGACGTACACGCGCAGCTACGGGCGGGCCCTCAAGGTCGACGTCTCCGGCTCGCTGGGCGGGTACTCGCGCCAGTACCAGCCCGCGCTCGACGAGCAAGCGAAGGCCGACTGGCTCATCGCCAACTACCTGCCGCGCTCCGAGAACGTGACCTACTTCAGCGGCTACGTGCGGGCGTACCCGGCCAACTTCAAGGTGCTCAAGAACATCGACACCTTCGAGCTCTCCGAGGACTTCCAGCTGGGCTGGGTCGCCCAGGGCGGGGTGCGCTGGGCCTTCCCGCTCTGGTTCGAGGCTTCCAACTTCGTCGAGCTGGGCGCCTCGCTGCGCTACCGGCTCTACCGCGCAGACGATCTCCTCACCGTCACCGTGGCCGGCGCGATGCGCGTTCGGCGCGGCCAGGAGACCGCCAATCGCCGCTTCGCCGCCGAGCTGTCGAACTACAGCCCGCAGTTCTGGGGCGGGCGCTTCGTCGGCCGCGTGCTGGTGGACTTCAAGGGCAACGATCTCGACAACCGGCAGCTGCTGCTGGGCGGGTCCAACGGCCTGCGCGGCGCCTTCCCCGAGCAGTTCAGCGGGCGCAACCTGGTGCTGGGGAACTTCGAGTACCGGGCCCGCCCCATCGAGCTGTGGAGCAACTGGCTGGGGCTGGTGCTCTTCTACGACGTGGGCTCGGCGTTCGACTCGGTGTTCAGCCCCACGCACACCCTGGGCATCGGCTTTCGCCTGTTGCTCCCGCAGCTCAACCGGGAAGTGCTGCGCATCGACTTCGGCATCGTCTTCGGCGGCGCCAACCCGGGGCCCGATCGCATCAACGCGAGCTGGGGTCAGATCACCGACCTCCGCCCGGAGTTTCTCGACCAGCCACTTTGAGCGGGAGAGTCGGTGCTGGTGCGACTCGACTGCCGCTGACTTCAGCGGAACTCGATGCGCACCGGGGTGTCGCCGATGTGCACCTCGTCACCGTGCAAGAGCTTCCGTCGCTCGATGCGCTCGCCCGCAAACCAGGTGCCGTTCGACGAGCCGAGATCCTCCAGCTCCAGCCCCTCGCCGACGACGTGAAGGATCGCGTGCTGCCGGCTGATGCGCGGCGACTCGATGGTGAGATCGCACGTCACGTCGCGGCCGAGCAGGAAACGCTCGTTGTTCACCGTCACCTCGCGCCCCTGCACCACCAGCACGATGCGCCGCTGCCTCGGCGCGCTGGGAAAGGTGCTGTCGGAGAGCGCCTCGAACCGCGGCTCCGGCTCGGGCACCACCGGCACCCGGGTGGTCTCCGGCTCCGCGGGCGCGGCTACCACCTGTTTTCCCGGTTCGAGGTAGCCGTGCAGCCTCGCCCAGGTGAACAGCGCCTGGTTGACCAGCCCCTCGACAGGCACGGCCATGTCCCGGCTCATCTGTTCGAGGAGCGGCTCGAGCTGCGCGCTGACGGAGAAGGTCTTCATCGGAAGGGCGCCGCAAGCTAACACCGCGGGCCCGATGGATCTCCTGCTGCTCGCCTTGCTGATCGCGCTCAGTGTCTGGGGCTTCCGCAAGGTGCGCGGCTCGCTCGAGGGCGCCTCGCGCCGTCGCGCGCGGGCGTCGTTGCCCGGCTATTCGCCCGATCGCCCGCTGGTGCTCACTTCGCGCTTCGTGCTCGAAGAAGCGCAGCAGGCCGCCCGCTGCAGCTGCGGCGGGGGCGTGCTGAGCCTGGGCGAGACGAGTCGTCTTGGACTCCGCGTGGCGCGGGGGCGATGTGTGGAATGTGACGCCGACGTCGATCTTTTCTTCGTGTTGCCCGAGCTCTTGAACTGAGTGAGGCCGGCGGCGGGCGCGTTCACCTCGCCGGCGCGAAGAAGCCCCGCGCGAAGAAGCAGCTCAAAGCCAGTGCCGCAGGCGGTAGGCGACCCACGAGAGA
>VFKJ01000241.1 GCA_009885595.1 Myxococcales bacterium
GCCCCCTTCGCGGCCCAGCTTGGCCAGCGCCTCGTCCACGATGGGCTGGGCCTGCGCGAACGCGCCCAGGTACATGAAGCCGGAGGCCAGGCCCTGCCGCGCCTGCAGGGTGGGCACGTCTTCGCCCTTGAGCACGGTGGACGCGCGCGCGAGCAGCTCGCCCGCCTCTTCCCGCAGGCCCACCCGGCGCAGGCTGCGCACCCCGGCCACCAGCAGGCTGCCGATCTCCCCCACCCCTTCGGCGCCGACTTCCTTGATGGCGTTGCCCAGCTGCAGCACCAGCTGCTTCACCAGCGCGGCGCGACCGAAGTGGCCCGCCACCTTGAGCGCATCTTCCAGCACCACCGCGCGGTGCTTGGCGGCCAGGGAATCACTGATGCCCAGGAAGCGCTGCAGCAGCGGCAGCGCCTGCGACTCGGGGAGGTGGGGGAGGTAGTCGAGCAGCCCGTCGATCAAGCGCACCCGCTCTTCCACCTCGAGCTGGGTGTCCGCCGCCACGCTCATGCGCGACTGGATGGCCTTGAGCAGCTCGGCCGGCTCGCGGAGCGCCCGCAGCGCCCCCAGCTCGGCCCCGTGGCCCGGGCGATCGCTGCGCCAGAAGGCGCTCATCGGGTCCAGGCGCTCCTGCGGCTCGAGCACCTGGCTGAACTGGCGGAGCCGATCGACCTTGTAGCGCTGCTCCTTCTCCAGCCCGTTGAGCAGCCCGTTGATCTCGGTGGGCAGGGGGGTGTTGGGAGCGACGCCCTCCATCGCCTGCTCCACCCGGGCGAGGTAGGCGCGGGTGAGGTAGTGGTGGACCGGATCCTTGCGGTCGAGCGCGCCCACGGCGAAGTCCCGCAGCTGCCGGGCGCGATCGGTGTTGGCCAGGCGGGCGAAGCCCCAGGCGAACTCGAGGCACACGTAGGCCCGGGTGGGCAGGGGCGAAGACTCGACCGCGGAGCGTTTGCGCGGGGTCTCCTCGAAGGCCTTGAAGAGCGCCTCGAGCTGCGCGCCGACCCGCATCGCGCGACCGGTCCCCGCGCCCGCGGCGGTGGCCTGCCCCATCACGCGCAGCAGCCGCGGCACGTCGCGATCGAGCGAGAGGCCGCCCTGCACGCGCGCCAGCACCCGATCGCGGGCGCGCGCCAGGCCCAGGGTGTCTCCACCAGCCAGGCGCGAGACCGCCACCCGCCCCAGCCAGTAGCTGCGCACGTCGAGGTCTTCGCTGAAGCGATCGAGGAAGGTGACCCAGTCGGTCACGCGCGCCGCCACGCTCTGGTTCGACTCCAGCGAGGCCGCCAGCAGGTGCGCCACCGCGCCGCGCGTCTGCTCGACGTTCGGCGCCGCCTGCGCGACCAACCCTTCCAACCGCACGCCCGAGGTGTCGGCCCAGCGGCGCGCCATGCGCAGCTCTTCGTCGGGCCCGGCTTCCCAGAGCGCGTGCGCCCAGGCCATGCCCGAGTCCCGCGGCCGCGAGACCCGCGAGTACATCTCCGCCAGCCGCACCCAGGCGGTCCGACGCGCCTGCGATTCCGCCGCGGCCTCGAGCTCGAGGAAAGCGGTCTCCTCGCGCGCCACCACCGCCTCGGCTTCCGAGAGGCTGCTGGGCAGCTCGATCGCCACCACGGGCATCGACGCGCGCGGCGCCGTCTCGGCGGCGTTGTTCTCGCGGGGCGTGGAGGGGCGGGGCTCGCGGCGGCCCCGAGGCGCGCGTCGCTGCACCTCTTCGTCTTCCCTGCCCTCCGTCGGCGCCGGGTGGGCGTCTTCGATCGCGACGAACGGCTCGAAGTCGAAGGTGGCCGAGCGCGCCCAGGTCTGCAGCGTCTCCGCGGCGCCGTCGATGACGTACTCGACCCACTCGGTGAGCGGCCGGAACGCGGCCTCCAGCACCGAGCGCCGCCCGAAGCCACCCGAGGTCGGCTCGAGCCAGGTGATCAGATCGGGGTCCGGCGCGAGCCAGGTGCGCAGGCGGTCGCGGCGCAGCGGAGGCTCCACCGTGAGGGTGGCCGGCGCGAAGAGGTTCGGCATGTCGAGCACGCGCGAGTACGGCTCCCCTGGCAACGCACCCGAGTTCGCCTCGCGACCAGGCCGCGCGCGCAGCACCACCAGCTCGCCGGTCACCACGAAGAGGATGTTCTCCAGCTGGGCCTCGGGGGTGGAGCGCACC
Organism: Myxococcales bacterium; assembly: GCA_009885595.1. GTDB lineage: Bacteria > Myxococcota > Myxococcia > Myxococcales > Myxococcaceae > Archangium_A. The sequence continues at coordinate 2,147 of VFKJ01000241.1, forward strand.
AGCGCCTCCACGGCCGCCTGCCCCTGCGGGAGCACGAAGAGCGTGGGGGACTCAGGCCGCGCCGCGCGGGCCAGCGAGAGCGTCACCTGCACCTTGGGCGCGTCGAGCTTCGGCTGCACCTGGGTGGAAGCGCCCAGGCCCACCGGCACCACGAGCTGATCGACGTCGATCCACTCGCTGTCGGCGATGCGCCACCACGGGCCCTCGCGCGTCATCAGCACCATTCCGACCTCGGGCGCCTCGAGCGCGGCGTGGAGCGGGTGCGCCCAGGACACCTCGGTCCACAGCCGCTCCTGCCCGGGCGAGGTGGGCACGAAGGCGCGCAGGCCGTCGAGGTGATCGAGGGCGCGCGAGAGCACGAACCACGGCGGATCCGCCACCCGAACCAGCGCGTGCGCGTGCGGAGACTTCACCATGGAGAGCTCCTGGCGATCGCAGCCCAGCCGCAGCAGCTCGCCCGACAGCTCCAGCAGGGAGCGGCGGCCAGTGACGGTGAAGAGCACCTGCGCGATGGCGCCGACGGGCTCGCCCACGCGCACCGGCGCGAGCGCCTCGGCCCAGCAGGACACCGGGGTGAGCTCGACGGAGGAGGCGCGCGCTTCCACGCCCGAGGTCACCAGGCCCTTCTTCGCCTTGGCGGTCAGGGGCCCTTCGGGGACGACCTCGATCAGGCCGTCCTTCGTGGTGCCCACCCGCGCCGGCTCCCGCTGCAGCTCGACGGGGACGAGGCCCGAGCGCATCGCGACCTGCAGCGCCTCCTCACTGGGGAAAACCAAGGCCTCCATGAACGCGGGCACTGTAATGGAGCCCTGCTGGTGCGCCCATGCAAACTCGGGAGCTGGACGGGCAAATGTAGGCGTTATGACGTCATTGGACGTTGAGCCACTTCCACAGCAGCTCGGGCAGCGCCTCGCCCACGTCGGGAACGTGGCTCCCGCCCTCGATGGTCCAGAGGGTCACGTCCCCTCCCTTCGGGCAGTGGTCGGAGGTGGACACGGTGGTCTCCGCGCCGGGCAGCTTCGTCTCGAGATCGATCGCCGCCCTGCTCGTGCGCGTGGGCTTGCAGCCGTTGAGCTGGGCCCAACGCGAGGTGGTCTCGACCGCGCCCTGGTACGGCCCGCCACCCTTCTTGAGGATGTTTGTGCCGCCGTCGTAGCGAACGCCAAAGTCCCCCGTGCCGTGGATCTGCAGCACGCGCACCGGCTTCGAGGGATGACAGTCGGTGACCGGCATGCTGCCCGCGATGCTGACGATCGCGCTCACCTGGCCCGCGAGCTCGCAGCCCAGGCGGTACGCCATGAAGCCGCCGTTCGAGTGGCCCACCACGAAGACGCGCTTGGGGTCGACCTTGTACGCACGGCGGATCTCCGTGAGCAGCTCGCGCAGGTACTTCAGATCGTCGACCGCGCTCCCGTGGAAGTTGCAGCAGGCTTCGCTGCCAGTGTTCCAGAAGCGCTCTCCGGTAGGGTCGAGCGTTCCATCGGGTGACGCGAGCAGCACGCCGTGCGCTTCCACCAGCTGCCCCAGCCCGAGGTAGGCCTCGTGGGGTTTTCCCGAAGAGCCGTAGCCGTGCAGCACCAGCAGCAGCGGCGCGGGCCTGCCGTCGTACGCGCGCGGCACCCAGAGCGTCACCGGCCGCTCACCTCCGAAGACCAGCGGGCGAGTTCCCGCATCGGGCGCGGCGTGCACAGCCAACAGCAAGGCGAAGGCGAGCAGCATCCCCATCGTTGTACATGCGCGAGCCGCTCAAAGCAGCGACACTCCGCCGCCATGAACCCGAACTGGCAGCGTTATCAGGAGCTCCTCTGCGCCGTGGACAGCCTGGGCCTCACGCTCGACGTCTCGCGCATGGCCTTCACCAACGCGTGGCTCGAGGGAATGAGGCCGCAGCTCGCCAACGCCTTCGACGCGATGGAAGCGCTCGAGCAGGGGAAGATCGCCAACCCCGACGAGAAGCGCCGGGTGGGTCACTACTGGCTGCGCGCGCCCGAGCTCGCTTCGCAAAATGACGCGGAGGCGATCAACGACGCGGTGTCGAAGGTGAAGTCGTTCACCGCTGACGTGCATGCGGGGCGCATCGCCCCTCCGAGTGCGCCGAAGTTCACGAGGCAGTTGATCATCGGCATCGGGGGATCCGCGCTCGGTCCGCAGCTCGCCGCCGACGCGCTGGGCACCGAGGCCGATCGCCTGCAGCCGTACTTCTTCGACAACACCGATCCCGACGGGTTCGATCGGGTGCTGGGGCGGCTCAGTGGCCATCTGAAGGAGACGATGGTCCTCGTGATCTCCAAGTCCGGCGGCACCAAGGAGACGCGTAACGGCATGCTGGAAGCGCAGGTCGCCTGGCAGCGCGCGGGGCTCGACTTCAGTAAACATGCCGTGGCGATCACCGGCGCAGGCAGCGAGCTGGAGCGCTTGGCGTCGGGTTGGTTGGCGCGCTTTCCCATGTGGGACTGGGTCGGGGGGCGCACCTCGGAGACGTCCACGGTGGGGCTACTCCCCGCGGCGCTGCAGGGCCTCGACGTCGATGCGCTGCTCGCGGGCGCGCGGGAGATGGACAAGGCCACCCGCGTGCGCGACGCCTTGAAGAACCCCGCGGCGCTGCTGGCGCTGATGTGGCACCACGCCAGCAAAGGCGTGGGCGCGAAGGACCTGGTGGTGCTCCCGTACAAGGATCGCCTGCTGCTGATGAGCCGGTACCTGCAGCAGCTGGTGATGGAGTCGCTGGGCAAGGAGAAGGATCTCGAGGGGAAGAAGGTCGAGCAGGGCCTGAGCGTCTACGGGAACAAGGGCTCGACCGATCAACACGCGTACGTGCAGCAGCTGCGCGACGGCGTGCCCAACCACTTCGTGTTGTTCCTCGAGGTGCTCAAGGATCGCCAGGGCCCCGCCTTCGAGGTCGAGCCGGGCATCACCTCGGGAGACTACCTGCAGGGCTTCCTCCTCGGCACCCGGGCGGCGCTGGCGGAGAAAGGCCGCGAGTCGATGACGCTGACGCTGCCTGAGGTCAACGCGCGCACGCTGGGCGCGCTGATCGCGCTGTTCGAGCGCACGGTCGGTTTGTACGGCACGTTGATCAACGTGAACGCCTACCACCAGCCCGGCGTGGAGGCCGGGAAGAAGGCCGCGGAGGCGGTGCTGGCGGTGCAGAAGCAGGTGATGGCGGCGCTCGGTGAAAAACCTCAGACCGTGGAACAGCTCGCCGCGGCCGCAGGGATCGAGGACGTGGAGACTGCGTTTCATTGCCTGCGCCACCTGGCGGCCAATGGTCGGGTGCGGCGCGAGCCGGGAGAGCGGAGCACGGGAGATCGTTTCGCCAAGTAACTGTCTCCCTCTCCCCCGCGGGGGACCCATTCGGCTTCGCTCAGGGGGTCGGGGAGAGGGGTTTGCCTTGTTACCGAGTGCGAACGAGCGCGTAGAGCGTCTCGGTCCTCAAGAACAGGAACGCGGTCTCGTCGCCCAGTGACACCACGTTCCCTTCCGCCAGCGCGATCTCGGTCTCGTTCACCGCATGGCCGTTGATCAGCGTGCCGTTGGTCGAGCCGAGATCAACGAGCCACGCGAGGCGCTTCCACCCATCCCAGCGCACCCGCGCGTGCTTCGAGCTCACCGAGCCATCGAACAACTGCACGTCGGCCTCTTCACCGCGCCCGAGCACCAGCGAGCCCTCGGGGGCTTCCCGACCCAGCGGCACCACCAGCCCGTCATCGAGCCTCAGCATCAACGACAGGGCGTGACGGGCGACCTGCGGTCGGCCCTCGGTCTCGATGGTGCGGGACAGCTGCTTGTGGAGCGACGTGGGAGTGTCCGCCGCCTTGCGCTGCACCAGCGCGAGCGGACCCACCTCCTGCAGCATCGCGTCGATCGGATAGGTCGCGAGCCGCTTGAGGGCTTCGATGGAAGTCGTCGTGATCCCCACCCGCGGCAGTGTAGTCGTTGTTCAGCTGCGCGGCAGGGTCGCCAGGTACTTCGCGAGGTCCCCGTTGTCGGTGGCGGCGAGGAGCGGATCTTTCGCCCGGGCCTCGGCTCGGGAGAGCCACTGGTGCACCAGCGGGGGAACTTCGAGGTGCTGATCTCGGACGAAGCGCATCACGCGCTGGGCTTCGTCGTGCCAGGCGCGGAGCGAGAGCAGGTCGCCCGTGCCCATGCGCATGAGCTCGGTGAGCTGGTTGCGCAGCGTGATGTAGGGATCGCTCATCTTCGTGTCAGCCCTCTCCCCGACCCTCTCCCCCGCGGGGGAGAGGGAGACAGTTAGCCTTTGTTGCCCACGGTCTCGCGCTGCTGCGCCGGCGTGTCCTTCTTGTCTTCCTTCACCGCGGCGCCCTGCCCTTCACGCTCGATGGTGATTGAGCCGATGTCTTCCGCCTTCAGCCCTCCGTTGGCGAGCAGGGCCTCGACGATGCGCTTGTGTTGCTCCTCGTGCTCCATGGGGAGCGCGTCGGAGTCGCTGTCCAACTTCACCAGCACGTTCTTCTTCTTCGTGAGCGGATCGATCTCGAGACGAAGGATCAGGGTGGCCATGGTCAGCCCTCGATTTCAGAAGAGGCGACGGCGTCCTTCTTCGGCGCCGGCGGGAGGATGTTGGCGAGCGCTTCCTTGTCGAGCACCTTCTTCTCCAGCAACAGGTCGCGCAGCGTCTGCACCAGCAGCTTGTTCTCCTCGAGCAAGCGCCGGGACCGCGCGCGCTGCTCGTCGAGGATCTCGCGCACCGCCTTCTCCATCGAGGCCTTGAGCGCGTCGGAGATGGGATCGTGCTCGCTCTGCTCGACGCGGCGGGCGCCGATGTGGTCGCCGCCCATGCCGAACTGCTCCACCAGCGCGCGCGCGATGTCGGTGGCGCGATCGATGTCGGCCGCGCTGCCGATGGAGAGGTCGTCGAAGAAGAGCAGCTCCGCCTCGCGGCCGCCGTACAGGGTGCAGATCTGATCGAGCAGCTGCCCGCGCGTCACCACGTACCGGTGCGCGGGATCAGAGTAGCTGACGAAGCCCAGCGCGCCCGCGAGATCGCCGCGAATGCTGATGCGATCGATGGGCGGCGAGTGCGGGCAGAACAACGCCGCCACCGCGTGGCCGGCCTCGTGGGTCGCCACCACCTTCTCTTCCTTGGGCGTCAAGGTGGGCCGCTCGGCCCAGCTCGAGAGCGCCTTCTCCACGTCCTCGATCTCCAGCGCGCCGGTGCGCCGTTCACGCAGCCTGGCGCGGGCCAGCGCGCGGGCCAGCGCCTGCAGATGGTCGCCGGAGTAGCGGCTGTTCTGCCCCTCGACCAGGTCGGCGGTGCGCTTGACCGCGTAGTCCATCGCGCGCGCCGAGAGCTCGAGCCCGAGCTTCTGATCGTAGATGCCCAGGATGGCGCGGCGATCGTCGGCGGTCGGGTACGGAATGTGGAGGTGGAACTCGAAGCGGCCCGGCCGCATCAGCGCTGGGTCGAGCGACTCCACGAAGTTGGTGGTGCCCACCACGAAGACGAGCTCTTCCTTGCGGAAGCCGTCCATCTCGGTGAGCAGCTGGTTCACCATCGAGTGCTCGACGCCGCTGCCCTGGTAGGTGCCGCGCGCGGTCGCGAAGCTGTCGAGCTCGTCGAACACGATGATCGCGGGCGCCGCCTGGCGCGCGCGGGCGAAGACCTGCCGCAGGTTCTCTTCGGACTCGCCCACCCACTTCGACTTGAGCTCGGGGCCCGAGACGATGGTGACGGCGGCGCCCAGCGCGGTGGCCATCGCCTTGGCGAAGAGCGTCTTGCCGGTGCCGGGAGGGCCCCAGAAGATCATCCCGCGGGGAATGAGCCCCTCGATGCGCTTCATCGTGTTCTCGTCGTCGCTCTGGTCCTTGAGCGCGAGCACATCGAGGATCTCCTTGCCCAGGCGCTCCTTCACCTTCTTGTAGCCGCCGATGTCCTTGTCGAGATCGACGTCGGGCAGCGTGAGCTGTCCCACCAACGTCGCCTGCCGCAGCTGGTGGTACGCGGGCTTCGGATCGACGGGGTAGTCCTCGCCGGTGAGCGTGCTGAGCAACCGCCGCATGCGCACCGCGTTGACGCCCGAGACGCTCTTATAGAGCTGGTAGGGCTTGAGCGAGCGATCGCCCGAGAGCTTGCGGCTCTCCCGCTGGGTGACGAGCTGACCCAGGCGATCGCGCGGCACGCCCAGCAACGACTCGCGCCGCGGGAAGAGGTTCTCGATCACCTTGGGGAGCGGGAACGAGGGATCCTTGAAGCCCATGAAGCAGAGCTCGGGGTTCTCGTAGAGCAGCGGGATCACCTCGCGCGCCTCGGTGGTGAGCCCGCCCACCGAGGTGGTGAGCAGATCGAGGTGCGGCAGCACGAGGATGCGGTCGGCCACCGCGCCGCGCACCGCCTCGCGCAGGTAATAGAGGATGGTCGCCACCAGCCCCATGCCCGGCTGCGGAGGCGGCATGTCGTTGAGCGGCCGGCCGTCGAGATAGAGGAACTGTCGCGGCGGCGTTTCCTTCTTCAGGCGATCGCGCACGCACTTGTAGAGGTAGGGCGTGAGCTCCTTCTCCGCCTCGACCAGCACGGGCAGACCGCGACGCAGCGAGTCGGTGATGCGCGCGAGTTCCTGCGGGTAGGCGGCCTCGACAGCGGCAAAAGCAGTCAGCTCCGCGGGGAGCTTGTCTTCGGGAATGGAGATCGACATCGATTTCTTGGACTTCTTAGACGCGGACCTTGATGGTGATGTTGCCGTTCGCCTCTTCGTGGACCTCTTCGACCTGGCCCAGCTCTGCGGCGCGTTGCTTGAGGGCGTTGCCGGTGACGCGGTTGACGGCGCCATCGAGCTCTTCCTTGAGATCGCGCAGCTTGCCCTCGAGCTGCTCGGTCACCTTGCGGCGCAGGGCCTCTTCTTCAGCCTTCGCCTCGCGCTCCAGGGACTGCTTGGCGGCGTCACGCAGGTGCCGCTCGCGATCACCGGCGAGGGTGTTGTCCACCACCGCGGTGCGCTCGGTCTCGAGGTTCACATCAGCGTGGCCTTCAGCCGTCACCGACACGTCGCCGGTCTCGAGGTTCACCTCGACGAGCACGTCACCTTCCTTGCGCTGGGCGGTCTTCCCGTCGCGCTTGAAGCCGCGCTGCGCGAGCTCGGACGCCAGCAGTTCGCCCATGCGCTCCTTCGAGAGAATGGGCAGCAGCTCGAGCGAAGAGCACACGCCGTCTTCCACCTCCACGTGGCGGGAGAGGCTCTCTTTGACGCTGATTCGGTAGGCGCGCGACATGGGGGTAGACGACCACACCTAAGCCCTCAGAGTCACCAGCGCAGCAGAATCAGGCGGCCCGACTCCACGAATGATGGGGAGGGTCTGGCGCTCAACGACAACTATCGTCGTCGAGAGGCGCAGGTAATCCGGTCCCGCGGCGAGCGTGGTCCTCACGGGGCCAGAAGGGTGTATTCGCTCCGAGTCCTTCCCTCACGTGCCCTCGCCCGCCCTCCTCACTGAGCTGCTCATCTACGCGGTCGTCGCGTACGGCCTCGCGCTGCTGCTGTGCTTCGCGCACCTGCCCCTGGCTCGAAGGGTGCTGGGCGTGGGCGTGGCGATGCACCTGGGCTGGCTCGCCTGGCGCGGGGTGTTGATCGGCTACCTGCCGATGACCAACAAGACCGAGTCGTTCGCGTCCGCGTCTTTCTGCCTGGCGTTGGTGCTGTGGCTGGCCTGGAGACCGGCGCGCGCCTTCGTCGTCCCCCAGCTCTTGCTCGTGCTCGCCGCCGGCATCACCGCCGCGCTCTTCCCCCAGGAGCTCAAGGAGCCCGGGGCGCTCTTGCGCACCATCTGGTACCCGCTGCACGTCCCGCTGTCGTTCGTCGCGTTCGCGTTCTGGGTGTGCTCGGCGGCGTCGGGCCTGTGCTGGGCGATGGGAAAGGACCGCGCCTGGCTGCACCGCACCGACCAGTTCGCGCTGCAGGGCCTGGGCCTGTGGAGCGCCTCGATGATCTTCGGCGGCATCTGGGGCGTGGTGGCGTGGGGCGCGTACTTCATGTGGGACCCCAAGATGCTCTGGTCCGTCATCCTCTGGTTCCACTACTCGGCCTTCGTGCACGTGCGGCTCACGCCCTCGCTCCAGGCGCGCGCGTGGGTGAGGCCGGCGCTCGCCTGGCTGGGCGTCGCGTGGATCTTCATCGCGTACGTCGGCACGTCCTTCTTCTTCGGGAAGTCGAGCCATGCCTTCTGACGCGCAGCCCCGCTGGGCCTGGCTGCGCTCGCAGGGCCTCGGGGTCCTCTGCGGTCAGCTCACCGTGGCGCTGCTCGGCGTCGGTTCGGTCGTCATCCCCGCCACGCGTGACGGCGCCTCGGCCGAGGTGCACTTCGACGACGTCACCGCCTTCTTCTCCCGGCCGTCGTGGGTGCACGCGTGGTTCTACGCGCTGCTCGGGGTGCTCGCGCTCTACGCCCTCAACACCGCCCTGTGCACCTGGGACTCGCTGAGGGCCAAGCTCGCGCGGCGCGTGCGCGAGGCGGGAGCGTACGCGCCGGCGATCATCCACCTCTCGTTCCTCCTGACGCTGGTGGCCCACCTCGTCGGCGGCCTGTGGACGCGGGAGCACGAGCCCGTCACGATCACCGCGTCGTGGGTGGACGTCGGCGGCGGGCGGCAGGCGAGGCTGCTCTCGGTCGTGGAAGAGTCGCTGAAGAACGGCCGGCCGAAGTCCGTCGAGGCGACCCTGGAGTTCAAGGACGCCGCTGGCCGAGTGACTGCGCGAACCCTGGGCTACAACGCCCCGCTGTCCGACGGGCTGGCCACGGAGCTGCTGCTGCTCGAGCAAGCGGGCCGCCTGCCCGGCGCGCTGGTCTTCTCCCTGGGGGCAAGCCAGTGCAGCGCGCGCCGCGAGACGCCGTGCGTGCTGGGTGGGCGAACGCTCCAGGTCCTCGAGGTGTACGAGGGTGAGCGCCCCGCGGCGCTGGTGCGGCTCACCGGCCCCGGCGGCCCCGAACAGCTGGTGCTCGGCGAGGGCTCGACGCGGCCGCTGCGCTCGGGAGAGGAGCTCCGCTTCGCCGGCATGACGCTCGAGCCCGCGGTGCTGGTCCGCGGGCGCACCGTGCCCGGGATGCCCTGGGCGGCGGCCGCGGCGCTGGTGATGGCCGTGGGGCTGGTGCTGATGGGTCGCCGCTGGGTGTGAAGGCTCAGGGCGCCTGGTAGCGGGCCGCCCGGGTCTCGCAGGTGACCTCCGCGCGGCCCCCGGCGAGGCTCGCCACCACGGCCCCCCCCGTCGCCTGCACCGTGGCCAGGCCGAGCGCAGTCTCCACCTCGGTCTTCCCCGCCAGCCGCGAGAGGCAGCCGGAGCGCGCCAGCCACAGGGTTTGTTCTCGCAGTGTCTCCGCGCGCCGGGCCTCGAGGTCCACCAGGTAGCGGGTGGAGAAGGCCGTCATCCCCGCGAGGGCGGCGGCGGTGGCCACCAGCAGCAGCAACAGCGCGTGACCGCGGCGCTTCATGGGGCCTCCAGGGGCAGGAAGAAGGCGTCGTCTCTGGCCACGGTGGGCGTCAGTCGCCGGGTGAGGGTCAACTCCACGCCGCCGCGCACCCGCTCGAAGCGCGTCACGCCGCGCGCTAGCACCACGTGGCCTCCGCAGCGCTCGTCGGCGCTGCGCACCAGCGCGCCCTCTTCGAGCGCGTAGTGAGCGTGGCAGGCGTTGCGTTGATCGCCCTCGAGCTGCTCCGTGACGGTGCGCACCGCGGCCGCGGACTCCAGGTGCCAGCTGGCCAGGACCAGCGTCGTCTCCAGCTGCCGCACGAACATCCACACCAACGGCACCAGCAGCGAGGTGATGGAGAGCACGACGGCCAGCTCGACCAGGGTGAACCCGCGCTTCTTCATCGCGCCTCTCCCGCCAGCACGGTGAGCGCGAGGCTCGCGTCGGCCTCGCTCGGCGTGCGCCAGGACACGGTGAGGGTCGTCGCCTTCCCCGCGCGTGCCTGCTGCACCCTGGCGCGGGGGAGCGAGGCCTCGAGGCGCGCCTCGACCTCGGGGTCCACCGGCTGGCCGAGGGACACCTGCCGCGCGTGGTAGTCGAGCAACACCCGGGCGCGCGCCCGCAGCACCTCGCCCAGGGCGGCGCGCTCGGTGAACTGCGCCAGGCCGACGGCGAAGCCGCCGAGGATACCCACCATCGCCACGGTGACCATCAGCTCCACCAGCGTCGTGCCGCGTCTCATGAGCGCGTCTCCAGGCTGGTGACCGGCACGCGGGTCCGCCCGACGCCTGCGCAGCTCGCGCAGCCCCGCCCCTCGCA
>VFKJ01000991.1 GCA_009885595.1 Myxococcales bacterium
AAGCCCTCACCCCGACCCTCTCCCCCGCGGGGGAGAGGGAGGATCAGCCGTAGCGAACCTGGACGTTCTCGATCAACGCCAGCAGCGCCTGCTTCACGCCCTCGGTCTTCGCGCTCTTCACCAGCGCCCAGCCTTCGCCCTCGTAGCCGGACGCGCGCATCTGCCCGACCTTGGGAGCGCGCAGCTCCACCAGCGCCGGGCCCGCCAGTTCCGTGGCCTTCTCCAGCCCCTTCACTTCCACGATGCGCTTGCCGTTGCCCTGGCCCCGGAAGCACGCCGCGCCCGCCGCCCACTTGCGCGTCGGCGGGGTGAAGCGATCGAAGCTGATCAGCTCGGCCCACTTGGCGACCATGTCCACCTCATGGGTCAGACCCATCAGCGGCATGATGTGCACGCCGGGCGGCCGCGCCCCCACCTCGCTCACGAACATCGCGTTGTCCTCGCGGAGGAACCACTCCATGTGCGTGATGGCGGTGCCCACCACCCGCGGGTCCTCGCCGAAGAGCGCCTGCAGGGCGGCCTCGTTGATGGCGGCGAAGTCGGTCCAGGGCGCTTCCACCTCGCGGGGCAGCAGCACGCAGTACTGCACCCAGGGGTTTTCCAGCACCTCGAGCGGGGTGGGGAAGTAGCGGGTGCCCGAGCGCCACACGGTCTTCCCGTGCACGCTCACCGTCTCGCAGGTGAACTCGCGCGCGCGGATGAACTGCTCGGCCTGCAGCGGCTGCCCTTCGCTGGGGGAGAGGCCCTGCTTGATCAACGCGGCCAGGTCGTCCTTCGTCTCGATGCGGTGGGTGCCGCGCGAGCCCACCCCCGCCTGCGGCTTCACGATGATGGGCAGGCCCACCTTCTCGATGAAGGCCTTCAGCTCCGCGGTCGACGACACCAGCGCGCTGGCGGCCACCGGCACGTTCTTTCCGCGCAGCACCTCCTTCATCACGTCCTTGTCGCGGAAGCGGCGGGCGATCTCCGGGCGCATGCCCGGCACGTCGGCCAGCGCCCTGGCCTCGGCCATCGGCAGCTGCAGTTGCTCCAGGGTGCCGGTGAGCCGATCGACCGGCCCCACCATCTTTCGCAGCCCCTTGATGGCCTTCGCCAGCTCGGCCGGCTCGCCCACGCTCTTGATCTGGTAGTGCGCCGCCACCTTCGCGCGCAGCTCCTTGGGGAGCTTCTTCTCGGCGTCTTCGCTGATCACCGAGAGCTTCACGCCCTCGAGCTCAGCGAAGGCCTTCACGTACCGGTTGGTGTTCTCGAGGAAATGCGGAGCGACGAGCGCGACATGCGGCATGGGTTCACCCCGGGTAGGTGTCGAAGATGATGCGGCCTTAGCTTTCCACCTGCAGATCAGCAATCGTGCAACGCGTGTTCGTCCCCTACACCGCGCTCCGACTCACCGAAGCGAGCTCCATTCCGCTCTTCGAGGGGCACGTGCGCCGCCTGGGCGAGGCGAGCCGCGGCGCCCTGCGGCACTTCGCCGCGCAGGCCGCGGCGGGGGTCTACCGCGTCACCTGGGATGGCGCTGCGCTGACCACCACGCAGCGGCCTCCGTCGCGGCTGGTGGAAGGCATGCCCACCCGGGTGCTGGTTTCGCCGTTCGCGGGGCAGCGCAGCCGCTTCCCCAAGCCCCTGCCGCCCTCGCCCTACGAGGGGGTGCGGGTGGCCGGCATCTCCACCCTGCTCACCGACGCTGGGGGCGAGGAGTTCTACGAGGCCTGCGTCGCCAGCCTGGTGGCGTGGGACGGGCACACCCTGGTGTTGCCGCCCCAAGAGGCGCCGGCGGTCGCTTCCCTCGCAGAGGCTGAGGTCGCCGCGCGGTGCGAGTTCCGCCGCGCGCGCGTGCTGGTGGAAGGCGATTGGCCGCTGCTGTTGATCAACGCCGTGGCCGGCAGCTGCCAGGTGAACGTGCCGGGGCGGCGCGCGTTTCCCAAAGACGTGCGCGCGCGCATCGACGCAGTGCTCGCGCAATGAACCAACCTCTCCCTCCGAAAACCGGGGAGAGGTCGGCGCGCAGCGCCGGGTGAGGGGCTCGGTGGAATCACCCTCACCCTCTCCTTGCTGCGCAGGGAGAGTGAAGCGCTCAGCGCTTCCCGGCGCGTCGCCACCCGGGCAGATTCTCAGCCATGACACCAGCGGAGCTGAAGCGGGGTATCGAGGCGCTGCGGATCAAGCTCAAGCAGCTCGAGCACGGCGAGCGCATCGCGTACTGGGAGTTGCTCGACGCGCTCGACCACAGCAACGCAGAGCTCTCCAAGGCGCTCGATGGCGAGCTGACCCGGCTGTTGGCCACCGGAGAGCTCGTGTTCGTCGATGACGAGGACGCGGGTCAGGGCCGCTTCGTCGAGCGCCGCGTGGTGGACAGAAGGAAGAAGAAGCCCGCCGCGAAGAAGAAGGCGAAGCCCGCCGCCAGGAAGCCCGCCGCGAAGAAGCCGAAGAAGAAGAAAGCGAAGCGATGAAGCGGTGGGTGCGTCGAGCGGGCAGAAGCG
>VFKJ01000704.1 GCA_009885595.1 Myxococcales bacterium
CTGGCTGCCGAGACGTACTTCGCGGGCCAGAACACCAGCGTCGCGGGGGTGCTCACGGTGGGAATCGGCATTTGAAATTCACCCCGCACTGCCAGCGCGGTTGACGTTTCGAGCGCGATTTCCGAGGGCATTTCGCAGAGGGGTTTCGGCAAGTCGTCAGAACGGCATGGCCTACATCGGCCCACTGCAGCCCCCTGAGAACTGCAGTCTCCATCGGCCGACAATCAGCTCGAGGCCACCCACCATGACCATCCGCAAGATCGATCCGCAGCCCAGCGCGCCGCGCCCCGTTGCCAAGCCGTCGACCCCGGTCGCACCGAAGCCGGCGGCCTCGACGCCGGCGCCGCGGGTGAGCGCGCAGGTGGCCGCGAAGACCGGCCAGACCAGCAGCTTCGAGCCCTTCCGGCCCGCGCCCGTGGTGCTGGAGCGCCGCGACGTCGACGCTGACTCCACGGCGCGCGGCACCAACGACGACTCCATCGGGCGCGGCACCAACGACGACTCCATCGGGCGCGGCACCAACGACGACTCCATCGGCAGCGGCCAGGCGACGCCGCAGCCCGGCGAGCCTCCGATCGGCGCTGCGGAAGAGCCCACCAACACCGGGCCGGCGCTCAAGCCTGGCCGCGCGGGGCTCCCGAAAGAGACGACCGCGGAGATGGACCAGTTGCTCACCGGCGGCCGGGAAGTCGCCGCGCAGGCCGAGTACATCTTCAGCACGAAGGAGTTCCAGGAGCTGCCCGCCACGGAGCGCGAGCAGCTCGTCAAGCTCATGTCTTCAGGCAACGTGCAGGTGGCGCGCAGCGTCGCCGAGATGTTCGAGCAGAGCGGCGGCGCGATGCTCACCGCCGTCGGCAAGGACGGGGTGACGGTGCTCGAGAGCCTCAACCGCATCGCAGCCTCGCCCAACGGAGAGAAGGTCCTGGGCGAGGTGATGTTCGACCTGGTGAACCCGGGCCGCATCAGCCAGGGGCGCGCGCCGACCTGCACGGTGACCACCATGCAATACGAGCTCGCGCACGAGGAGCCGGGTGAATACGTGCGGCTGATGGCCGGCCTCGTCTGCGACGGCAAGGTGACGATGCGCGGCGGCGGCGAGCTGGTGAGCGACGTGAATTGGGACATGTACGCGAGCTCGGCGGCGAAGGACGGCCGCTCGACCTCGGAGGCCATCTTCCAGGCAGCCGCCATGGAGTTCGCCAACGGCACCGACACCTACCTCGAGTACGCGCAGCAGAGCGTGGGCGGGCCAGAGACCTATCGCGGGCTGCGCGGCGAGCAGATCAGCGCGATGGTCGGCCAGCTCTTCGGGGTGAAGTACGAGACCAAGCAGATCGGCAGCGACGCGGAGGCGACGGCCGAGCTCAACGAGATCATGGCGCGCGAGCGGCCGAACCGCCCGGTGCTCTTCGACATCACCATCGACGGCCAGCAGTCCAACCACTGCGTCTCGCTCGAGGCGGTGCGCAATGGCCGGGTGTACTTCCGCGACCCCACCACCGGCGAGCGCGAGTCGATGACGGTGGACGAGTTCCGCCAAAGCCTGGTGGCGGTGCACTACGCGCCGCCGACGTTCTTCGGCTCGGTGGTGGGTCGGTTCAAGGACCTCTTCAGCAAGGTGTTCTGAAGGCCGGCCAGGAACTTGCCGCGCGCTCGCTGCGTGCGAGCGTTCGTGCATGCCCCAACGTCAAGCGAAGCGGATGGCCCTGCGACTCCCCGTCTCCATCGGCCGGCGCGCGGCCCTGAGCGCCGACGTGTCTGACCACGGCCTGTGCCTGGAGACGCCCACCTTGCTGGCGGAAGGCGCCGAGGTGAGCGGCTTCGTGCTGCACGGGCACCTGGAGCTCAAGTGGACGGGCCGGGTCGCGTGGGTGGCGCCTGGAAATCCGATGGCGAGCACCTGGCACCGGTTGGGGGTGCAGTTCACCCACGTCTCGCCGGGCCTGCGCGCGCTGCTGTCGATCAAGCAGCGCTGACTTCTCTACTCGCCGCCACCACCGCCACCGCCGCGGAGCGTCCAGATCTCCCGGCCGGTCTTGAGCACCTTCTTCTCGATGGTCATCGAGCTGTTCTCCGCCTCGGCGATGGCGTTGAGCTCGGCGACATCAGCCGCGGTGCCATCGCAAAACCCCATCGGCCGGGTGGTCTCGGGCAGCAGCAGCTGCACCTTGAACTCGCCCTTGTCCCACTTGCTCTGCGTCGCGTTGCTGTAGGGGTGAATCATCGCTTCACCGTGGCGAAGGCCGCCGTGAGCACGGGCACGCGCGCGAGCTTCACGTCGAACAGGCGATCGGCCACCTCGACCAGCGCGTCGGAATACATCACGTTCTTGCGCAGCCGCGCGGGGATGGCGTCGGTGCCCAGGTGCGCACCGGCGACGGCCGCGGTGACGCCCACGGTGACGTCGACCTCGCCGCCGCACTTGAGCGCCAGCTGCGCGGCCATGCGGAAGTCGGTGGGCGCCTTGAGGAAGCAGAACAGCGCCGAGAGCAGCACCGGCGTCACGTGCGCGGGCACGCCCAGCTCGAAGTCGTAGTGCGAGGGCGTCACGCCCACCCGGCGCAGCGCGGCCATCGCCCTGTCGGTGTCCCAGGCCAGCGCGCGCGGCAGGTAATACAGCTCGTCGGCGAGCGCGGGGCTGTGCGGGGCGGCGGCCTTGCTCACGTGCTCGCAGAAGTCTTCCGCGCTCATCGCCTCGCCCGAGAGGCCCAGCTGAATCGCGCACGCGAAGGCCGAGACGGCCGCCGAGCAGAGCGGATCCTTGTGCGTCATCACCGTGAGCACCTGGGCATCGTGCGCGAGGCGGGTGGGCGTCGGCTCGCTCGAGAGCCCCACCACCACCCCGCGCGAGAGGCTGGAAGGGTCGCACACGCCCAGCGGCGCCCCGGCGCTCATCCACGGAGTGCCGGCGAGCAGGGCCTCGGCCGCCTGGGTCGCCGAGGGCGGGGGCTGCAGCACGGTGCCCTCCTGCCACAGCCAGGAGAGGTGCTGGGCGGCGGTGCGGCCGTCGATGCGCTTCTCGCGCACCACCGAGTCGGCCACCGCCATCATCATCTGGGTGTCGTCGCTGAACTGGCCGCGGGGGAAGCCGCCGCGCGGCCGGGAGGCGAAGTCGTCGGCCGAGGGCTGCTGCCGCATCAACGCCTGCGCCGGGAGCCCCCGCAGCGGAAAGCCGAGCGCATCACCGATGGCGAAGCCCAGCACTGCGGCGCGGAAGCGGTCCTGGAGAACGGCGATGTGCAGCGGCATGGAGGGGGCGTCGGGAAGATACGCCGTCCGGCGGGACTGGAGCCATGAGGTTGTGCGTCGGCCGGTCGCCATCGAAGTCGTGCCTCAGGCCTTGTGGTACGGCTCGCCCCGGAGAATCGAGAAGCCGCGATACACCTGCTCTACCAGCATCAGCCGCGCGAGCCGATGTGGGAGGGTCATCGCGGACAGGCTGAGCACCAGGCTGGCCTTCTCCCGCACCGCCTCGGACAGCCCCTCGTCGCCGCCGATGACGAAGGCGACGTCCTTGCCCGAGTCCTGCTGACGGCCGAGCCACTTGGCGAAGTCGACGCTGCCCAGCTGCTTGCCGCGTTCATCGAGGGCGACCAGCACGTCGCGCTGGCCGACCTTCTTCAGGATGGACTGGCCCTCTTCTTCTTTCGCCCTCTCTCCCGAGGCGCGGGACTCCGGCAGCTCGAGCACAGACACCTTGTGGGTGTGGCTCAAGCGCGTCGCGTACTCGTCGACTCCGGGCGAAAAGAGCCCCGAGCGGTCTTTGCCGACCGACAAGAAAGTGAGCTTCATGTGAGGTACCGCGGACTTTTCAGAGCGAAACGCGAGGAGCGTCGCGCCAGAGGTCTTCGAGATCCATCTGCTCGCGGCGATCAGGCGTGAAGAAGTGGGCGACCACGCCCTCGTCGTAGGTCACGCACACCCAGTCGGCCGAGGCCTCCACGGTGGCGGCGCGCTTGCCCTGGGGCTTGAGGAGCTCGTCGACGCCTTCCTGGATGGCGGACAGCTGGCGATCGGACTCACCGCTGGCGAGCACCACGTAGTCGTACCCGACCGCAGAGGAGCGGACGCGGGTGTCGATGACGGTGACGCGCTCGGCCTTCTTCTCGGCGGCGACCTTGGCGATGGCCCGGGCCAGGGCGAGCGCCTCGGGGGCCTCGGCGACCTTCCCCTTCGGGGCCTTGTGCGCGGGCTTGCGGGCGGCGGCCTTCTTGGCGGCCACCTTGCGGCTGGGCGAGGGGCGCTTGGAGGTGCGGGCCGCAGGGCGCTTGCCGCCCTTCGACTTCGAGGCGGTCTTCCGGGCCGGGGCGCTCTTCTTCGCGGACTTCGCGGACTTCGCCGGCTTCGCGGCGGACTTCTTCTTGAGCGCGGGCTTCTTCTTCGCGGGGGTCTTCTTCTTCGCAGCCATGGCTTGGCGCATAGCCCAAAGCCATCCGGGCGGGGCAATTCTCTCCCTCGCCCCCGAGGGGGAGAGGGTCGGGGAGAGGGGTGAGGGCGCGACGGTATAACTCCGGTTATACTTTCCTCGTGAAAACGGCGATCTCCCTCCCAGACGAAGTGTTCAAGAAGGTCGAGCGAAAAGCGCGGCAGCTCGGGCTGTCCCGCAGCGAGTTCTTCGCCCGCGCCGCCGAGCGCTATCTCCAGCTGCTCAATGAAGAGCTGGTGACTGCTTCGTACGACGCCGCGTTCGCCACGGAAGACCGGGCGACGGAAGCGTTTCGGCGCAAGGCCACCCGCAGCGCATTGCTGGGCGTGGAGTGGAAGGAATGAACCGCGGCGAAATCTGGTGGGCGGATCTCGCCGAGCCGCAGAGCTCGGAACCCGGGAGCCGACGCCCTGTGCTCGTGGTGCAGGACGACCTGCTGAACCGGAGCAAGCTGCAGTCGGTGATGGTCGCCCCGCTCACCAGCAACGTGCTGAGGGCGCGCGCGCTGGGCAACGTGCTGCTCAAGAGCGGCGACTCGGGGCTCTCGCGCGACTCGGTGGTGCTGGCGTGCCAGGTGATGACCGTCGACAAGGCCTTCCTGACCGAGTTGGTCGGCGTGGTGCCGCGTCGGGCGCTCGCGTTGATCGACGACGGACTGCGGCTGGCCCTCGACCTCTGACTGAGTCGGAGTTGCCTACCGGACCTGGCCATCGCCCTCGACGACGTACTTCTGCGCGGTGAGTTCCTTCAAGCCCATGGCGCCGAAGGCGTGCAGCCGGCTGGTGCTGATGCCGATCTCCGCGCCCAGGCCGAGCTCGCCGCCGTCGTTGAACCGGGTCGAGGCGTTCACCATCACGGCCGACGCGGTGACCTCACGGGTGAAGCGCTTCGCCAGCGCCTCATCGCGGGTGACGATCGCCTCGGTGTGTTCGCTGCCGAACGTCGCGATGTGCGCCAGCGCCTCGTCGAA
>VFKJ01000337.1 GCA_009885595.1 Myxococcales bacterium
GCCGTTCGAAGCCTCCGAATGGGACCGTTACGGCCCTTGGTGTCCGTTCGACACCTCCGAATGCCCCGGGACGGCCGTTACATGTCGATGGCTGGGGCGTGGCGGTCGAGGGGGATTTCGCGCCGGTGCTCGACCTGCTGCGGCTCAAGGACCCGAAGAAGCCGGTCGAGCCCGGGAAGGAGCTGCCGAAGAAGGGGAAGAAGTAGCCCCCCATGGCCCGGTTGGGTGTTTTGAGTAAGTTAAAGTGCTACTTTAGAAAACTCAATGCGTTCCATCGACCGGACCATCACGCCCCAGCTCGTCCGCGCGGCCCGGAACTTCCCTGCGGTGGTCCTGACCGGGCCCCGTCGCGCCGGGAAGACCTGGTGCCTGAGGCACGTGTTCCCCCGGGCCACCTGGCACCTGCTGGAGGACCCGGACGTCCTTGACCGGGTGAAGAGTGATCCCCGCGGGTTCCTCGACGCGCTCGAGGGGCCGGCCATCATCGACGAGATTCAGAACGCGCCCGAGTTGTTCCCCTACATCCGCTCGAGGATCGACGAACGCCCTCACCTGCTGGGGCGGTGGCTGCTCACCGGGTCGCACGATTACGCGCTCATGGCAGGGCTCACCGAGTCCATGGCGGGCCGCGCAGCGATTCTCCAGATGCTGCCGCTCTCGCAGCCCGAGCTCGGCCGCACAGACTTGCTGCGAGGGGGCTTCCCCGAGGTCTGGGCGCGGCCCGGCGCCGCCGACCTGTGGTTCCACGCCTACGTGCAGAGCTACCTGGAGCGCGACGTGCGCTCGGTCACCGCGGTGAAGGACCTCGGCACGTTCCGGCGCTTCATCGGCCTCGTCGCGGCCCGCAACGGGCAGGTGCTCAACCGGTCCGACCTCGCCGCGCCGCTGGGCATCTCCGTGCCCACCGTGAGCCAGTGGCTGTCGGTGCTCGAGAGCACCGGGGTCATCGTCGTGGTGCCGCCGTACTTCGAGAACTTCGAGAAGCGGTTGATCAAGAGCCCGCGCCTCTTCTGGGGCGACACCGGGCTGCTGTGCCACCTGCTCGGCATCACCGAGCACGAGGCGCTGCGGCGCTCGGCCTTCGCGGGCCCGGTCTTCGAGGCCTACGTGGCAGGCGAGCTGGCGAAGAAGCAGGCCAACGCGGGGCAAGCCATCAAGCTCTTCCACTTCAGGGACCAGCAGGGCCTCGAGGTCGACTTTCTGGTGCCGCGAACCGATGGCACGCTCGACCTGCTCGAGGTGAAGAACTCCCGCACCATCAGCTCGAACATGGCGGGCCCGCTCTTGAAGCTCAAGGCGGCGCTGGGAAAGCGTCCACATCGCGCCTTCATTCTCCACCCCGGACGAGAGGCACCGCGGACCGTCGCGCCGGGCGTCCTCGCGGTGGGCCTCGAGCACTACCTCTCTTCGACCAGGCCGTAGCCACTCACCCTCATTGGCAGAGAGGCAGTCCAAGGCGGGTGCAGCGACCAATGCGCTACTTCGCTGGGCTTCCCCTGGTCGCCCAGAGAAAAGCCGGCGGCACGGCGAGCGCCTCGAAGGGCTCGGCCGCGACGGCCTTGTCTCCGCCGTAGGTGCCGATCAGCGTGTACCTCTCCTCGGCCAGTCGAAAGACCTCGACCGTCTTCTCCCGAGGGTCGCCTCCGCGACGATCGTAGGAATCGCCTGCTCAACTGTGTTTCGCGCAGTCTCGACGCCCTCGCGGAGGGGGTGGTCGGGAGTCGCGCGATCGAAAGCAATCAAGAGCGCACTGCCGAGGCCTGTTGCCGCGCGAACGCACTTGTAGGCCAGCGCCGCGTCCCCTTTCAGGCCCCGCGGGTGAACGCGACGAAATCTGCCTGGCGTGGGCAAGGCAACGCCGAGTGCCCCTCGATCTGACCAGCCAGCCTCACTGTTGAGATTGACGAACTCGATTGATTGAGTGCTGCCGGAGCGCTCTCTGGCTATTCGCAGAGTCAGGTGCTTCGAACAGTCAGCGGCGAGGGCGTCCTCACAGCAGTGGACGACTCGGGTGCTCACAATCCGAACCAGTCCTTTCCAGATGCCGACAGAAACTCGCCAGTCGTCAGTGCCTTGACGAGTCGCTGGTCAGGATGGTCCGCGAGCCGTCGTGCGACGACTTTGCCGATACCGTCAACGCGACTCAGCACCACCACTTCTTCCGGCTTGAACGAGTCGACGATGTAGGGCGAGTGGCCCGTCGCGATGATCTGCACCTCCGGTCGATCGATGAGCACTGCACGAATGGCGGCGATCAGATCGGCCTGCGCTCGCGGGTGAAGCCCTCGATCGAGGTCGTCGAGGAGAACGATTCGGGGGCAGACCTCCTGATGAAGAATCGTCAGAATGGCGACGGCAAACAGCGTGCCCTCGCTCGCCACCTAGGCGGGGAGCTTGCGTGCGGTACCGGCAAATTCAAACTTCAACTCGTTGGCGATGGGAAAGTGGCCATCTGCGTCTGGACTCCAGGCGGGTGCTCGACCGATTGAGAGTCCGGCGAGGTTGCCGATGACGCGCTTCGCCCCATTTTCGATTCTGTCGAATCGCTTGTCAGACTCGCCTTTGAGATCAACATCGGCGACGCCGACGACCTTCGTCTGGCTGACGCCTGCCCCCTCGGCCTTCAGCTCGATCTGCTCGGCGCCCCGCAGGTCGGCGTTGACGCCCACAACGAGCGGGAACCCGACCCGCTGGGTCAGGTAGTCCTTGATTCTCGGAGGCACGATGATGCTGGCCGACGTCAAGTCCACGAAGCCGCCCTCGCCGTTCCGGTTGCCACAGTGGCAGGTGACGCTGGCTGCCTTGAGGACGTTCACCGAGCCAGCCTTGAAGTTGGTGCTCACGACCGACGACTGGCCAGTGAGGTCGAGATCCAACAGGACGAGCGCGCTGTAGCCGCTGGTCTCGGCAGCGGCAGAGGCGAAGTAGGACTTCACGCCCGCGACGATGGCGAAGTGCTTCACCGGCGCCGCGGCGTCACAGGTGAGCGTGCACGCAAGGCTCACGTTGACCCTGACCTGGGGAATGCCCGACTGGAAGCCTTCGAAGGTCCCGGCGATGGACCCACTGATGGCCTGGGCCACCGCCGGAGAAGCCAACGCCAACGCAGCCACGAGGAGTGCTCTCATGCGCCCAAGGGTCCACTCCCGGCGCCGTCCTGTCAGCAAGACGCCTCAGGTCGACCCCTCCACCGCGCCCGCGGGGA
>VFKJ01000118.1 GCA_009885595.1 Myxococcales bacterium
ACCTTCGCGCCCAGCCGCAGCGCGCCGTCGACGAAGGCGCCGCCGGTGAGCGCGGTGCTCCCCGACAGGTACTGGCCCCGCGAGAGCTCTCGAACGACGGCGATGTCCGTGAAGGACACGAAGCTTCGCGAGTCCACCAGATCCACGTAGGCGTCGGCGCCGCCGCTCAGCTCGAGCGCAGCCCCGCTGGCCGGGGTGAAGGGGCGCGACTCCAGCAACAGCGAGGCGCCCAGGGTGTCCACGGTGTCCCGGCCGGTGTTGAGCACGAAGGACGCCGGCCTTTTGCCCTCGCGCACCTCGTGCTGCCGCTGCCAGGAGAGCGTCACCCGCGCGACTCGCACGTCGGTGAAGCGCGCCTTCCACGCGGCCCAGGTGAGGGTGCGGAACTGTTCCTGGTAGGTGAGGCACTCGTCGCTGCGCGCGAACGCGGGCGGACATTGATCCGTCCGGGGCGCGTCGAACTGGCGATACGCGTTGCTGGCGACGCTCAGCTCGTGCGCGCCCGAGCGCCAGGTGAGCCGGCCGTCGGCGGTGAGCTCGTTGAAGCCGGTGCCCAGCTGCGTGCGGCGATCGGGCGCGAAGCGGGGCACCTCGGGCAGCGAGCCGTCGAGCGGGCTCGTCACCGGCCCCGCGCTCTCCAGGAGCCCCACGTGCCGCGCGCCGAAGCCGCCCACGAAGGCGATGGGGCCCACCGAGCCCTGCAGCCCAAACCGGCCCCCGGCTTCCTGATCGGCCGAGGTCGCCTTCAAGGTGAGCGAGGGCGAGAAGTGGGCCTTGCCGTCCGCGAGCGGCGCCTCCACCGGCAAGGCGGCGATCGCCCCGCCGAGCGCGTCACTGCCGAAGCGGGTGGAAGCGCCGCCGCGCTGCACCTCGATCGACTCGATGCTCGCCGCATCGAGGGTGAAGAAGTACTGGTTGGGGCCCTGCCGCCAGGTGCTGGTGTTGAGGCGGATGCCGTCGAAGGACAACACGGTCTGCTGCCCGGTGAGCCCGCGCAGGAAGACCGAGGCCTGCGCATGCGCGGTCTGCTGAATGAAGACGCCCGGCTCGTAGCGGAGCGCGTCGGGCGCGCTGCGGGGCATGCGCCGCTCGAAGTCGCTCTGCCTGACCACGCTGGAAGCGCGCTCCTCGTCCACCACCCGGCGCTCGTCGGTGACGGTGGTCTCTTGAAGGCTCACTCCCGCGTCCTGTGCGAGCGCGCGCAAAGCCAAGAGTACCGTCAGGGACAGGAGCCGCACCGGGGCTTGCCTACTAGCAGGAACCTGCTCGAGGTGAGCCCGTGCTCGCCTCCTCTCCCCGACCCTCTCCTCCGCTGGAGGAGAGGGAGCCTTCGGTCACGAGAAGGGCGTGGTCCCGACCACCAGCTTGCGGCCCGAGAGGAACTCCTGCGCGGTCATCGCGCGCTTGCCCTCGGGCTGCACCGACAGCAGCTCGAGCGAGCCCTGCGCGCACGCCACCTCGATGCCTTCTGGCCCGGCGGAGAGCACGGTGCCCGGCGCGCCCTTCCCTTCCCCCACCGCCGCCTTCGCCACCTTGAGCAGCCCGCCGTCGAAGGTGCAGAACGCGCCCGGCCAGGGGGTGAAGGCGCGCAGGCGGCGCTCCAGCTCGACGGCGCTGCGAGCCCAATCGAGGCGCCCGTCTTCCTTCTTGATCATCGGCGCCATCACCACGCCCTCGGCAGGCTGCGGCACAGCCGCGATCTCCCCGTTCACGTACCGGACGAGCGAGCGCTTCAGCACCTCGCCGCCGAGCACGGAGAGCTTGTCGTGCAGGGTGGCCGAGGTGTCGTCGGGCGCGATGGGCAGTTCGGCCCGATCGATCACGCCGCCCGTGTCCATGCCCGCGTCCATCTGCATCAGGCACACGCCGCTCTTCTCGTCCCCGGCCGCGATCGCCCACTGAATCGGCGCCGCACCACGAAAGCGCGGCAGCAGCGAAGCGTGCACGTTCACACAGCCGCGGCGCGGCGCCTCGAGCACGTCCTGAGGGAGGATCTTCCCGTAGGCCGTCACCACCGCCACGTCAGCGTTCAGCGCGCGCAGCTCGTCGGCGAAGTTCGTGCCGCGAAGCTTCACCGGCTGCAGCACGGGGAGGCCGCGGGCGACGGCGAGCTCCTTCACGGGGGAGAAGCTCACTTCCTGCCCACGCCCGCGGGGCTTGTCGGGCTGGGTGACGACGGCCACCACTTCCCCCAGCGAAAGGCAGGCCTCGAGCGACTTCACCGCGAAGACAGGAGTGCCCATGAAGACGATCTTCATGGGCACCGCTTACCACTCACTTCCAGATGAGGGGGCGATCCGGCCGCTCCATGAACTCGGCGGCGCGCTCTTCCTTGCTCTTGTGGCGGTTGTCGGGCTCGAGCCCGGCGGCCTTCATCTTCTGGTTCATCAGGTCCACGGAGGTGGCCACGTCCTTCACGATGGCGGCGCTCATGCTGTTGAGCCTCGCGAGGTCCGCCTCGAGCTCCGGCTTGTTCGCGGGCGCCGGGGTGGCGGCGAGCTTCTCGCGGATGGCCTTGCCGCACTTCTCGAACGGATCCGACGAGGCGGTGTCCCACTCGGCCTCGACGTGCAGCCCGCGCCCCACCCGGCCCGCTTCGTCATCGACGTCGGTGGGCGGGGTGGTGCCGCGCGCGGCCGGGTCGTACACCGAGTAGCGATCGGCCGAGATGATGAAGCCGTCGGTGTTGGACGGCAGGTACTGCCCGTACTTCTGCAGCAGCGCGCCGGCCTCGGTGAGGAACTTCTCCTGCGAGGCGAGCTTGTCGTCGTACTTCTGCATCGCGGGGGGAATCGGGGTGCCGGCCGCCTTGAGCGCGTCCATCTCGGGCTTGAGCGCGGTGCGCTTACCGGTGACCTCGCTCACGCTCTCGAACTGAATGTGCGAGCGGCGGCGCTTCTGCAGCACCAGGCTCTGCGGCTCGAGGCGCAGGTTCTTGTCCACCGGCAGGGTGCGCTTGTCCTGCGCGGTCTTGTAGAGGATCTGAGCGACCTCCAGCGGCCCGCCGTTGGTGTCCTTGCCCGAGCGCAGCAGCTCGGTCGCCTTCGCTTCGTCGGCCGTGTACGTGCCCTCGAAGCGCTTCTCGAACTTGTGCACCGCGGAGTTGCCCGCAGCGTCGACGGCGCGGCCTTCCTTGCCCTGGATCAGCACGCGGGTGGTGGCGAAGGGCGGCTTGTCGTCGAAACGAACGCGCGCGCGCACCGAGGCGCCGGCCTTGCTGAGCGCACCCGAGACGTCGTCGAAGTACGTCTCGCGGAACATCTCGTCGCGATCCTGCGAGGAGCGCGTGCCGTCGGGCTTGGTGGTCATCTCGAGGTGCAGCGGCATGGTGAACTTGTCCACCAGGGCCATCGCCTCCGGGTCATCCCACTTGGGGGCGGTGAGCTTGTCGAACACGGTGGAAGCGCCGGTGCTCTTGAAGATCTTGTTCGAGCCGTCCTTCACCTTGAAGTCCGCCCACGCTTCCTGCTCGGTGCGGTTGCGGTCCCACCCCATGTTGACCGGGGTGGCGAGGATCTGGGGCCCGATGGTCGGCGTGGGCACCAGCTTCGCGTCGCTCTTCACTGCGCCGGTGCCGGTGAGGTTGAGCACCGTGTCGGGCTCGAGCTTGGTGGCGTAGTCGCCGTCGGTCTTGTTGAGCGAGAGCGCGCGGCTCACGTTGCTGTTGGGCGAGAGGTTGAGCGAGAGGCCCTTGTCGTCGCTGGCCGCCAGATCGTCGACCACGTTGCAGAAGTCTTCGAAGGTGATGCCGAACTTCTTCCCGAAGTCCTTCGTCTGCGCGGTGGTGCTGGCGTTGTCCTTGAGGAAGCTCTTCCAGTCGTCGGCGGTGGAGAGCTTGACCGTGGCGGTGCCCTTCTTGAGCAGCACCGTGTTGGTGGAGGCGATCAGCTTCTCAGACGCCTTGGTGAGGTAGCTGCCCGCTTTGCCCTTCTCATCGAACAGGGCGGCGGTGGCGTCGCCTGCGAGGAACTGCCGACCGCGCTGGATTTTGACAGTCATGGGTTTCCTGAGAGGGGGCTTCGAGAAAAGGTGAAGCTAGCGGATCGACACCGCCACTTCGCGTGCTGTGCACGGAGTGTCGTCCGGCGGCCGACAGAGTTGCCAGGTTCCCTACACGCTCCCTGATGAGTGCCATCAACCCTGCAGAACTCCTGAGTGTGGGTCGTTGACCCCAAGTGTGTGGGGGTCTACGAAGCCCCCGTCCCGCCTCACAACGTCAAAGGGGTTCGCATGCGTCGAATCGTCGTCGGTGGACTGATCTCGTTGGCCCTCGTGCTGTCCTCCTGCAAGACCGATCCGGCGCTCCCTGAGACCTGGGAAAAGCGGATCACGGGCACCAAGAGCACCAAGGAGAAGGTCAAGGCTGTCGAAGATCTCCGCGCGCACCACATGAGTGACGCGATGGTGCCGATGCTGGAGAAGCGCCTCGAGGAAGAGAAGAAGCCCGACGTGAAGATGGCGATCGCGCGCGTGCTGGGTGAGGCGAAGAAGCCCTCGTCCATCGACGCGCTGGTCAACTCCATCGAGCCGGCGGCGACCGACAGCGACGCCAAGACGATGAACAAGGAGATCGCCGTCGCCCTCGGGAGGATCGCCGACCCCAGGGCGGCTCCCGCGCTGATCAAGCTGCTCAAGACCAAGGACAACTACACGGTCATCGCGGCGATCGAAGCGCTGGGCGACATGAAGACGCCCGAGGCCTTCGACGCGCTCTACTTCATCGGCACCGATGACGCGATCGAGCCCTTCATCACCAAGAAGGCGATCGTCGCCCTGGGTGACATGGGCGACCCGCGCGCGGTGCCGGGCCTGGTGCGCGCGATGTTCAAGGAGCGCAAGGGCATCAGCTTCTACATGGAGTCGTCGTTCGCCCTCTACCAGCTGGGCAAGCCTTCCGCCGACCTGCTGGTGCCGGTGGTCGAGGGCAAGGACAAGGAGCTCGCCGACTGGGCCGCGAAGAACAACGTGAAGGACGTCGCGCTGCTCGCCAAGGGCGTTCAGGTGCTCGGCGACCTCCACGATCGCCGCGCCGAGAAGACCATCGTCAGCTACCTGAACTTCAAGAGCGAGTTCGACGACATCAAGCTCATCATGCGCATGCGCGCGGCCGACGCGCTGGGCCGCATGCGCAGCAAGGAAGGCGTCAAGCCGCTGGCCGCCCTGCTCGACGAGGAAGAGCCCAACGCCCGCAAGGAGTACGTGTGGTCGCTGGCGCGCATCGGCGGCAAGGACGCGGTGGGCAAGCTGGTGGAGACCGCCGGCAAGGGTGACTGGCTGGCGCGCGAGGAATCGATGCGCGGCGTGGCGATGCTGGGCGACGACGCCTCGGCGTTCGACAAGTTCGCCGCCGCCGAGCAGAAGCTGTTCGAGGCCGAGTGCAAGGAGAACCCCGAAGGCGACGGCTGCACCGACGTGCCGGGCACGGTGAAGAAGCACCAGGAGAAGATCCTCACCTACAAGAACCGCGCGGTGGCCGCCGGCGAGTGCAAGACCGACGCGACCTGCTGGGTGAAGCACCTCGACTCGAAGGACGAGGGCACCCGCGAGCGCGCCGCCTACGAGATCGGCCGCAGCGGCAACGCGGCGCTGATCGACGAGCTCATCAAGCGGCTGCCCGAGAAGAACCTCGACACCCGCCTCGCCATCATCCAGGGCGCGGACTGGCTCATCGACGACAGCAAGGACGCGATGGCGCAGGCGCGCAAGAGCCTGCCCGCGCTGGAGAAGCAGGTCGCCGACGAGCGCGGCAAGACCGAGTTCGTGAAGGTCAACGAAGACCTGCGCCGCCTGCTCACCAAGCTGCAGCGCGGCTGAGGCCGGTCAGGTCCCCGCGTCGCTCGACACCGCCAGCCCGCAGCGCTCTTTGCCGCTGGGGGTGTCGATCAACCGGCAGTCACAGCCCTCTTCGAGCGCCTTGCACACCGCTTCCTGCTCGGCGTCGGGGGTGAAGGTGCTCTCCTGGGTCGACACCCGCTGCAGGCAATTCGTCTTCTCGGTGCTGGTCGTGGTGCAGTCGCACAGCTTCTCGGAGAGGACGCGGCACTGGCTCTTGCAGCCGGAGGTCACGAGGAGCAGCGAGGTGAAGGCGAGCAGGACGGCGTGGCGCATCGGGCCGCGGACCCTGCCACAGTCATCTGGGGAGCGCAGCATCGACGGTCTCCTCGAGGTAGCGGACGGCCAGCCCCAGCGTGCGTGAGGCGCTGTCGGGCAGCGGGGTGAGCGAGGGCGCGACCTCCATCACGTCGCCTCCCAGCAGGCCCACTTCGCGCCCCAGCCTTCGAATGAGCTCCACCACCCAGTCAGGCTCGAGCCCGCCCGGCTCTGGAGTCCCGGTGGCGTCAGCCCACTTCGCGTCGGTGCCGTCGATGTCATTGCTGAAGTAGACGCCCTTCACGCCGGTCGATTTCACGTGCGCGAGCAAGGCGTCGAGCTGCCCGCGCGGGTCCTCGAGCACGTCCTTCGCCCAGAACTGCCGCACGCCCAGCGTCGATTCCCAGTGCGCGCGATCGCGGCCCGAGGCGCGAATGCCGACCTGGGTGAGCCGGCCCTGGCGGCCGACGAGCTCGTTGGCGTGCCAGCTCCAGGTGGCGAAGCAGTGCTTGATGCCCAAGCGCGTCTCCAGGAGATCGGTGTGCGCGTCGGGCTGCACGATGCCCCAGGGCTGCGGCGCCACCGCGGCGAGCGCCTGCACCGGCGGCAGCGCGGTGGAATGATCGCCGCCGAGCACGAAGGGCTTCACCTTCGGGTTCAACTGGAAGACGAGCTCG
>VFKJ01001118.1 GCA_009885595.1 Myxococcales bacterium
CGACCGCCATCGTGGTGACGTCGGGGCGCGGGCGAGGCTTGCTGCCGCCCTCTTCGCCGACCGCCATCGTGGTCATGGTGTCCGGCGGCTTCGTGGGGCGCGGCCTGCTGCCGCCCTCTTCCCCGAGCGCCATGGTGGTCATGGTGTCCGGCGGCTTGGTGGGACGCGGCTTGGTGCCGCCCTCTTCGCCGACCGCCATCGTGGTGATGCCGCCCGGAGGCTTCGGCCTGGTGCCGCCCTCTTCTCCGAGGGCCATCGTGGTGATGCCGCCCGGAGGCTTCGGCCTGGTGCCGCCCTCTTCGCCGAGGGCCTTGGTGGTCACGCCGCCCGGAGGCCTGGAACCGCCCTCTTCCCCGAGCGCCTTGGTGGTCACGCCCGGCGGCTTGGAACCGCCCTCTTCCCCGAGCGCCTTGGTAGTCACGCCACCCGGCTTGCCGGGCTTCTTTCCGCCCTCTTCGCCCACCGCCATGGTGGTCATCTTCCCGTGATCTTTCTTCCCGGGGACTTCGTAGCGGGTGAAGGGATTTCGCGGACCTCTGGGGCCTCGAACGGTCATTTGAGCTCTCCTGGCTGCGGTGGATGAGGGATTATCGCCGCTTATCAGCGAAGGTTGTCCACGAGCATTGCAGGAGTGAAACCGGTGCGTGTCGGAATCCTCGGGACTGACGACGATCTGCAGGTGCAAGCAGTCGCCCGCGAGGTCCGTTCGCTCGGCGCGGAGGACGTGCTGATCCGCTCCGATGCGCTCGATGAGGGGCTGCCGTTCTCCGAGCTCGACGGGCGCATGCACTACCGCGGCACCGACGTGGAGGATCTCGAAGGCTTCTACCTGCGCTCGGTGCCCGCGGCCTACGCGCCCTACGTGGAGAAGGACGACGAGCTGGTCCTCTACGAAGACTGGTTCGAGCGCTACATGCAGGAGCGCGAGCGCGCGGCCTTCTTCATCGCCTGGCTGCTCGAGCTGCAGGCGAAGGGGGCGCGGTTGATCAACCCGCCTCACGCCGCCAGCGTGCTGCAGTACAAGCCGTTTCAGCTCAACGCGCTGCGCCGGGCCGGGGCGCGGGTGCCGCGCACGCTGATCAGCAACGATCCCGACGCGGTGCGCGCCTTCCGGGCGCAGGTGAAGGACGTCATCTACAAGCCGGTCACGGGCGGAGCGATCACCCGCGCGCTCGACGAAGAGACGCTCGAGGCGCTCGAGGCGGTGCGGGGCGCGCCGGTGATCTTCCAGGAGCGCATCGGCGGCGATGATCTGCGGGTGATGCTCGCGGGGGACCAGATCGTCTCCTCGGTGGCGATCCGCACGCCTGATCAGCACCTCGATTTCCGCGACGACCCCGTCTACTCAGGCGGAGCGGCGACCTACGAAGAGGTGCGGCTGCCTCCCGAGGTCGAGGCGCAGTGCAGGAAGGCCGCCCGCTCGTGCGGGCTCGTGTTCGCCGGCCTCGACATCAAGCGCACGCCTTCGGGTGAGTGGGTGTTTCTCGAGCTGAACAGCTCGCCCGTCTACCTCGACGTGGAGTTGAAGCTGGGCCATCCGATCAGCCGCGCGATCGCTGAGTTGGTCGTGGGGAGAAGAAAAGTGGTTAGCCCTCTCCCCGACCCTCTCCCCCGCGGGGGAGAGGGGGACAGTTAGCCCGCCATCACCACCGGCTGACGCCTGCGGCCCCACTCACCCGCCCTCGCGTCGAACTGGCCCGCCACCGGGGTCGCGCACTTCGGGCACTTCCCTTCCTCGGTCACCTGGTACTCGAGCACCTCGTACCAATCGCGGATGACGAGCTTCGTCTTGCACTCGTGACAGAAGGTGGTGTCGCCTTCGAGGTCGTGCATGTTGCCCGTGTACACGTAGCGAAGGCCCGCCTGCATCGCCTGCCGCCGCGCGCGCTTGAGCGTCTCGGGCGGGGTCGCCGGCACGCCGAGCATCTTGAAGTCGGGGTGGAAGGCGGAGAAGTGGAGCGGAACGTCGAGCCCCAGCGTCTGCGCCACCCACTCGGAGAGCTGCGCGATCTCCTTCTCAGAGTCGTTGTGGCCCGGGATCACCAGCGTCGTCAGCTCGGTCCACACCTTCGCTTCCTTCACCAGGTACTCGATGCTCTCCAACACCGGCTGCAGGTGCGCGAAGGTGATGCGCGAATAGAAGTCCTCGGTGAACGCCTTCAGATCCACGTTGGCCGCGTCCATCACCGCGTACATCTCGCGCCGCGGCTGCGCGTGAATGTAGCCGGCCGTGACCGCCACCGTCTTGATGCCCACGGCACGGCACGCCTGCGCCACGTCGATGGCGTACTCCGCGAAGATCGTCGGATCGTTGTAGGTGAACGCGACCGACCTGCAGCCCAGCTGCTTCGCGCGCGTGGCGATCGCCTCGGGCGAGGCCTGATCAGCCAGCTTGTCCCACTGCGTGGCCTTCGAGATGTCCCAGTTCTGACAAAAGCGGCACCCCAGGTTGCAGCCCGCGGTCCCGAACGAGAGCACGCTGCTGCCCGGGTAGAAGTGCGCCAGCGGCTTCTTCTCGATCGGGTCGACGCAGAACCCCGACGAGCGCCCGTACGTCTTGAGCACCATCTGGTTGCCTTCGTTGGCGCGCACGAAGCAAAAGCCCCGCTGGCCTTCGTGCAGCTTGCAGTCGCGCGGACACAGATCGCACTGCACCCGGCCGTCCTCGAGCTGGTGCCACCACTTGCCGGGGTGTGACTCGTTCATTGCGCTTCCTCCCAGTGCTCTGCGGTGAAGCGCTGCACCTTCGTCCCCGGAAGCCAGCCGTGCAGGGGCAGCCCGGCCTTGCGCTTGAGCCAGCTGACGAACTCGCGCGGCTCGGGCAGCTGCTTCCACATCTCCGGAATGAAGAGCCCCGAGTGGAAGTCGTGGCTGAGCACGAGGCCGTCGACGCCGGGCCGCAGCTTCGAGAGCAGCTCCGCTTCGTCGTGGACCTCGAGCGGCTCCGGAGAGGTGAGCACCGAGACGTCGATGCGCACGCGCGGCAACTCGCGCTCGTGCAGCGGGGGGAAGCGCGAATCTTCGAAGGCCGCGTTCCTCGCCGCGACCTGCACCGCCTCGAACAAGGGGTAGCGCGCCACCAGCTGGCCCACGCAGCCGCGCAGCGCTCCTGCGATCTTCAAGGTGACGAACACGGCCCGCGGCTCCTCGAGCCAGGGCAAGGGCGGGCGAGGCACCGGCGGGCCCCCGAAGCGCTCGACCAGGGTGCCCCGCGCGATGGAGAGCAGCAGCTCTGGGTCGAACCCAACGCCAGGCGAGCCGTCGCCGCTCATGCCTTCTCCGCGGGGCTGAAGGCGAAGGCGCCGTACCCGACCACGCGCACGCGATCGCCCGCGGTCTCGCCCGAGTTGCGCAGGTCGAGCAGCTGCGCGGTGAGGTGGTGCTCGCGCGCCGCCACCAGCAACCCGCGCACCGGCTCGGACCCGCAGGCCTGCTCCGAGGCGAGCTCCGTGCCGTCGAGGGCGCCGATGCGCTCGGCGGTGTGCGCGTCGACCGCGCGCGCCTGCTCGAAGGGGAGGTAGTGCGAGAGATCCGAGCTGACCACGATGAGCGTCTCCGGCCCGCCCCACACCGCGTCGAGCACCCGCGCCACTTCCTTGGGCCCGGCGAGGCCGACCACCAGGGGCAGCACCGTGAAGGTGCCCAGCGCGCGCTGCAGGAAAGGCAGCTGCACCTCGAGAGAATGTTCGCGCCGGTGCGCCAGCTGGCTCTCACCGACGAAGGGAAACAGGCGCACGCGCTCGACCAGCGCGGCGTCGACCTCGATCACCCCCAGCGGCGTCTCCAGCGCGTCGACGCCCGGCAGCGCCAGGCCCTTGAAGCCCACGTGGTGCGAGGGCCCCAGCAGCACCACCCTGGTGGGGCGCGGCTGCATCGCCGCCACCGCCGCGTACGCGCTCGCCGCGATCGGCCCCGAGTAGATGTAGCCCGCGTGCGGAACGATCAGCGCCTTGGGGCGCACCTGGTGAGGGACCGCGTGGGCCAGCAGCGCGTCGACGTCGTGCGCGAGCTGAGCGGCGTCACCCGGGTAGAACGCTCCCGCCACGGCAGCACGGCGGACTCCATGAACACTGTGGGCCATCGAGGGGGACCTCCTTGGAGCGGACCGCTCCAGCCTTCAGGAGTACGGCAGCGGTCCAGACCCGACAAGGCGCAAAAAACGCGTACCTGAGACTTTGGGGCGTTGGTCCTTACTTGTTTCTCGGGCGGAACACGGCGGGCGCCGCGGCGGTCGCTTCGAGGAAGGGGGCGCCGATGAGGTCG
>VFKJ01001123.1 GCA_009885595.1 Myxococcales bacterium
CGACGGTGCTCTGGCCGAAGTACCCGCCGCCCCCGACCTCCATGATCTGATTGCCGATGAGGAACGGGTACGTCGCGCGCGCCACGACGTGGGGGAACTTGTTGAGCTCGAGCTTGTTCGCGGTCTGCCCGTTGTAGACGCCCAGCGCGAACACGCCGTAGTCGCCCGAGCCCTTCAAGCCGGAGTCCACCAGGTACTTGAAGCGCGCGCGGATCTCGGCCGGGGCCCAATAGAAGAAGACCCCGAGATCGCGCTCGTCCTTCAGGGCGCTGTTGAGGGCGTCGTTGCGGTCGAGCGGCAGCCGGTTCTGGCTCGACTGCAGGTTCTCGAAGCCGAAGGGCACCTTCGACTGCCCCACGCGGAAGCGGAACTCCTTCTTGTCGTCGAGGAAGATGTCGGCGTACCAGTCGCGGAGAATGGCCACCCCCAGCTGCTCTCCGATGACGCTGGCGAAGTCGGGCTGGAGATACACCGACACGCGCGGGTGCACGTCGCCGTACACAATCAGCCGCGCCCGGCGAATCAGGAAGCCACCGTTGCCGCCCAGCGAGCGGTCACCCTGCTCGTTGATCAGCTTGTCGTTGTACACGGCGCCAGGCAGGTTGTAGCGAACCTGCGTGTAGCCCCGGATCTTCAGCTTCTCGTACCAGGGCGTGCTCGAAGGTGGCGCGGGCGCGGCTGGCTGCGCGGCGGCCGGTGACGGTTTCCCCTTCTTCAGCTCGGCGATCTCCGCTTCGTGGCGGGACAACATGTCGAGCGCCTGCTGCAGCCGCGCGCGCAGCTCCTCGTCATTCATCGCTCCAGACGGCGCCAGGGGTGGCCCGGCTTCGACGGCGACGCCTGCGTCTTCGGGCGAACTGGCGAGGAATGACGCGATCAGCAACGCGTTGAGCATGCCGCGAAGTACCAACCGCTCGTGAGAGCCATCCGTCACCCAGGTGACATTTCTGGGAACTCGTGTGGCGAAAAGGTGACGGGCCCTGCCGTGGCTACGGCAGCGACCAGACGTTCCCTTCCAGCTCCACCGGGACATCAGCCACCGAGGCGCCCGACGCGCGGATCCAGTGCATCTGGCTGACGGCGTCGCCGCCCATCTCGCAGATCTTCTTGCGCAGGGCCTCGAAGGTGAGCTCGTCGGTCTCGAGGCGATCGACCTTCACCCAGCCCAGGCTCTTCGAGCCCGACGGCACCTCGGTGGCGTTGGGGTAGTCGTGGAACTGGCACTCGGCGGTGCGCTCGCGCACGCGGCCGCGGGGGGCCTCGTCCTTGATGATCGGCTGAATCTCGGTGCGACACCCCACGAAGAGCAACGCCGCCACCGCGAGCTGCCTCATCGTTTCGCCTCCAGTGAAGTGATCTTCTCGACGCGTTTTGCGTGCCGGCCGCCCTCGAAAGAGCCGGCGAGGAACGCCTTCATGATCTCGCACGCCAGCGCCCCACCGGTGGTGCGCGCCCCCAGGCACAACACGTTGGCGTCGTTGTGCTGCCGGGTGGCCCGCGCGTCCAGCTCGCTGTGGCACAGCGCCGCGCGAATGCCGTGCACCTTGTTGGCGGTGATCGACATCCCGATCCCGGTGCCGCAGATGAGGATCCCCAGGGCCGCGCGCCCCGCGGTGACCTCGGTGCACGCCTTCACCGCGTAGTCGGGGTAATCGACCGAGGTGGTGTCGGCAGGCCCCAGGTCCAGCGGGAGCTGCCCCAGCCTCGACAGCTCAGCCACCAGCTCGGCCTTGAGCGCCACCCCTGCATGGTCCGAAGCAATCGCGATCGTCGCCATGGCGGGGTGTTTACTCCACGCACGCGTTCAGCGGATCGGCTCGTTGTCGGCGGCGCGCTGCCAGCGGCTCTCGACCAGCTTCCAGGTGGTGTTGCGGCCGCAGCCCGTGACCTTCACCTTGGTCGAGC
This sequence comes from Myxococcales bacterium, assembly GCA_009885595.1. GTDB lineage: Bacteria > Myxococcota > Myxococcia > Myxococcales > Myxococcaceae > Archangium_A. The sequence goes on from VFKJ01001123.1 coordinate 1,906, forward strand.
TGATCAACCGATCGAGCTCCTGGTAGTCGAGCTTCTCTTCGGGGCAGCCCAGCACGTCTGACGAGCGGCGCCCCAGCTCGAGCTTCAGCTGCGAAACCGGCGTGGAGCAGGCGGTCAGGAGCACCAGGAACAAGACGGTTAGCCCTCTCCCCGACCCTCTCCCCCGCGGGGGAGAGGGAGAAAAGAGGCTCATGGCGCCACCACGTCTGAAGGCCGGGCCTCGGTCTGGGGCACGGTGTCGTTGAGGTACAGCGCCCCGCTGCCGGTGTTGAGGCGCACGTAGACCGCGCGCCGGTTACAGCCCGCGACGCCCAGGTACACCGGGCCCGCTTCGTCCGACGAGAGTTCCTGCACGCCCAGCTTGTCCGGAGGACAGGCGAACTCGAACGACGCGCGCAGCAGCACCCGCTGCTTGGCCTGATCGAAGGTGATGGGCGTCACGCAGCCCATCGCCAGCACCGCCGTCGCCAGCAGGGCGGCCTTCACTTGCAGCGCTGCAGCACGAGCACCGCGTTGGTGCCGCCGAAGCCGAACGAGTTCGACATCGCCGCGTTCACCCAGGCCTCGCGCGCCTTGTTGGGCACGTAGTCGAGATCGCACTCGGGGTCGGGGTTGTGCAGGTTGATGGTCGGGGGGATCGCGCCGCGGGACAGCGCCAGGGCGGTGATGATCGCCTCCGCTCCACCCGACGCGCCCAGCATGTGGCCCATCATCGACTTGGTGGAAGAGACCATCAGCTTCTTCGCGTGGTCGCCGAAGACGCGCTTGATCGCCTTGCTCTCGTGGAGATCGTTGAAGGGCGTCGAGGTGCCGTGCGCGTTGATGTAGCCGATGTCTTCCGGCTTCAGGTTCGCCGACTTGAGCGCCTGGCGCATGCAGCGCTGCGCGCCCTCGTGCTCCGGCGCGGGGGCGGTCTCGTGGTGCGCGTCGCTGTTGGCCGCGTAGCCGGTGATCTCCGCGAGAATGGTGGCGCCGCGGCGCTTGGCCGCCTCGTACTCCTCGAGCACCACGATGCCCGCGCCTTCGCCCATCACGAAGCCGTCCCGGTCCTTGTCGAAGGGCCGGCTCGCCGTCGCGGGATCATCGACCCGCTCCGACAACGCCTTCATCGCCTCGAAGCCGCCGATGCCCATCGGGGTGATCGCCGCTTCCGCGCCGCCGGCGATGGCCGCGTCGAGCTCGCCCCACTTGATCTGCCGGAACGCCTCGCCGATCGCGTGCGCCGAGGTGCTGCACGCCGAGACCGGGCCCCAGTTCGCGCCCTTGCAGTTGAAGCGCATCGAGATGCGCCCGGGGGCCATGTTCGAGATCATCTTCAAGATGAAGAAGGGCGACATCCGATCGAAGCCCTTCACCAGCGCGGTGGCGTGGCTGTCCTCGAAGGACATCAGCCCGCCGATGCCCGAGCCGACGATCACCCCCACCCGCTCGGGGTCGAAGCCGTTGGGCTTCTCCAGGCCGACGGGCATGCCGCTGTCCTTCATCGCCATCTCGGCCGCCGCCAGGGCGTAGTGGCAGAAGGGATCCATCCGCCGGGCTTCCTTGTGATCCAGGAAGTCGGTGGCCTTGAAGTCCTTCAGCTCGCCCGCGATCGTCACGGTCAGCTTCTTGGTCTCGAACTTGGTGATGCGCCCGATGCCCGACTGTCCGGCGAGGAGGGCCTGCCAGTTCTTCTCCGTGCCCGTCCCGAGCGCCGAAAGAAGACCGGTACCTGTGATCACGACTCGGCGTGGAGCATTCACGTCTGCCTCCGGAGCTTTTCCAAACAAAGAACTTCAGCCGAAACGACTCGCCCGGGCTTCCCCGGGCGATCTAACGCTTCAGGCGTTGGGCAACGACCCTTACTTCTTGTGGGTGTTGATGTAGTTGATGGCGTCACCGACGGCCTTGATGTTCTCGGCCTCCTCGTCGGGGATCTCGATCTCGAACTCTTCTTCCATCGCCATCACGAGCTCGACGATGTCCAGAGAATCGGCGCCGAGATCCTCGATGAACGAAGACTCCATCTTGATCTCGTCTTCGCTCACGCCGAGTTGGTCGGCGATGATCGACTTGACCTTGGCTTCGATAGTGGTGGCCGTCATTTGAAGAATTTCCTTCTGGTTGGGTGCTGCGGGGGTGTGAATTTCGTCAGGCCCGTACCACACGGTTCGAGCCCGACCAATGCCGAAAAACTACATGTACATGCCGCCGTTGACCTTGAGGACCTCGCCGGTGATGTAGGACGCCGCGTCCGAGGCGAGGAAGGCGACGGCAGCCGCGACTTCCTCCGCGTTCCCGATGCGAGACAATGGAATCGCGGCTGACATCTTCTCTTTGAGCTCGGCAGAGAGCGCCGAGGTCATGTCGGTGGTGATGAAGCCCGGGGTGACGGCGTTGACCCGGATGTTCCGGCTGGCCAGCTCGCGCGCGACCGACTTGGTGAGGCCCAGCAGACCCGCCTTCGAGGCCGCGTAGGCCGCCTGGCCCGCGTTGCCCATCTCGCCCACCACGGACGAGACGTTCACGATCGCCCCGCCCTTCTGCTTCATCATCGGCCGGGAAACGGCGCGCATCAGCATGAAGGCGCCCTTCAAGTTGGTGTCGAGCGTCTTGTCCCAGTCGGCGTCCTTGAAGCGCATCAGCAGGCCGTCGATCGCCACCCCGGCGTTGTTCACCAGCACGTCGAGGCGGCCGAAGTCCTTGACCACCTCGTCGATGGCGGCGCTGCACGCCTCGGAATCGGAGACGTCGAACCGAATCGCCTTCGCCTTGCCGCCGGCGTCGACGATCGCCTTCACCGTCTCGGTCGCGGCCGCTTCGTTGCCCGCGTAGCTGAGCACCACCTGCGCGCCGCGCTTGCCCAGCTCCTGCGCGATGGCGCGGCCGATGCCACGCGAGCCGCCGGTGACCAGCGCCACCTTGTTCAGAAAGTCCTGCATCACGCTCCCCCGAGGGCAGCCAGCGTCTTCTCGAGGCTGGCGGGATCTTCCACGTTGAGACACTCGATCGACTTCGAGATGCGCTTGACCAGGCCGCACAGCACCCGGCCGGGGCCCAGCTCGATCACCTGGGTCACGCCGGCCGTCTCCAGGGCCTGCACGCTCTCGACCCACCGCACCGAGCCCGTCACCTGGCGCAGCAGCAGCTGCTTGATGTGCGCGGCTTCGGCGTTGGGGGCGGCTTCCACGTTGCTCACCACCGGGACGATCGGGCTCTTGAACTCGCCCAGCACGGCCTCGAGCCGCGGCACCACCGGCTGCATCAGGGCGCAGTGGAAAGGGGCGCTCACCGGCAGCGGCAGCACCCGCTTGGCGCCCGCGGCCTTGAGCAGCTCACCGGCGCGCTCGACCGCCTTGGCGTGGCCGGCGATCACCGTCTGCGAGGGATCGTTGAAGTTGGCGCAGCTGACCACCTCACCCTGCGCGGCCTGCAAGCAGAGCTCGGCGACCTTCTCCGGAGCAAGGCCCAGCACCGCCGACATCGCGCCCACGCCCGCGGGCACCGCTTCCTGCATGAAGGTCCCGCGCGCTCGCACCGCCCGCACCGCGTCCGGCAGGGTCATCGCCTGCGCCGCCACCAGGGCCGAGTACTCGCCCAGCGAGTGCCCCGCGACGAACGTGGGCGTCACCTTCGAGTGTTTGGCGAACACCGCGTGCGCCGCCACCGACACCGTGAGGATCGCGGGCTGGGTGTTGGCGGTCTGCTTGAGCGCTTCTTCCGGCCCCTCGAAACACAGCGTCGAGAGCTTCTCGTGGAGCGCCTCGTCGGCCGCGTCGAACACGGCCTTCGCCTCGGGGAACGCGTCGCACAGGGCCTTGCCCATGCCGACCGACTGACTGCCCTGCCCTGGAAAGATGAAGGCGATGGTCATGGAGTCACCAACGAACGACCGCGCTGCCCCACGACATGCCCGCGCCGATCGCCATCATCGCGATGGTGTCGTTGGGCTTGAGCTTGCCCGCGCGGTTGGCCTCGTCGAGCGTGGTGGGGAGGGACGCCGACGAGGTGTTGCCGAACCGGTCGATGTTGAGCCAGGCCTTCTCGCGCGGGATCGCGAGGCGCTCGAGCACCGCGTCGATGATGCGAATGTTCGCCTGGTGCGCGATCACGTGGGTGATGCCGTCTGCCTCCAGGGTGTTGAAGGCGAGCCCTTCCTTCACCGCGTCGGTCAGGGCGCGCACCGCGAACTTGTAGACCTCCCGGCCGTTCATGGAGACCTTGTGCAGCTTCTGCCGGAGCATCTCCTCGCTCGCCGGGTGCTTCGAGCCCCCCCCCTTGATGCAGAGGATGTCGGTCTGAGCGCCATCGGTGTGCAGGTGCGTGGAGAGGATGCCGCGGTTCGGATCTTCCGAAGGCCCCAGCACCATCGCGCCGGCCGCGTCGCCGAAGAGCACGCAGCTGTTGCGATCTTCCCAGTCGATGATGCGGGTCAAAAGCTCCACCCCCACCACCAGCGCGCGCTTGATGGCGCCCGTCTGGATGTACTGGGCGGCGATCGACATGCCGAAGAGCGAGCCCGCGCAGGCCGCCGACACGTCGAAGGCGAAGGCCTTCTTCGCCCCCAGCTTGTGCGCCAGGAACGCCGCGCAGGCGGGCATGGGCATGTCGGGAGAGATGGTGCCCACGATGATGACGTCGAGGTCCTCGGCGCGGGTGCTGGCCATCTCGAGCGCGCGAACCGCCGCCTTGAGGGCCATGTCAGAGGTGACCTCGCCCTCGGCGGCGACGTGGCGCTGTCGGATGCCGGTGCGCTCGAAGATCCACTCGTCCGAGGTCTCCACGATCTTCGCCAGATCGTGGTTGGTCATGACCTTCTCTGGAGCGTAGCTACCCGTTCCGATGATCTGAGCGCGCGTCACAGGGCGGCCCTCTATCCACAAGCGCGAGCCCTGTCACCGCGTACCATTTTTCGCACACTGGGAACGACGCGACGCAGCCAGCTCCCCGAGAGGCGAACGCACGAATGCCCGGTGAGCAGTGTTCCGCCCACCAGGCATTTTCAATCTGGAGCCTGCCCTGAGCGCAGCCGAAGGGTCAGTCTGCGGTGCCCGTCGTGACCTTCTTGCCCTTGTAGAACCCGCAGGCCGGGCACACCCGGTGAGGCTGCACGGCGCCGCCGCAGTTCGGGCACGCGTTGAGCTGCACGGGCACCTTCAGCTTGTTGTTGCCCGCGCGGCGCATGTCGCGACGCATCTTGGAGGTACGCTTCTTCGGAACACCCATGGAACTCTTCCGTCCTTTCGACTGCTAGTTCAGTTTGATGTCCTTGAGCTTCGCCAGTCGGACATCGACTTCTTTCACCTTGCCGTGACCGCAATCCTGCTCGTTGAGGTCCTGCCCACAGGTGGAGCACAACCCCTTGCAGTCATCCCGACACACCACCGACACCGGTAGCGCCAGCAATACCTGCTCACGTACGACCGGGTCCAGATCGATCGTCTTTCCATTGAAGGGCTCTGCGTCGATCTCATCGAGCTCGAAGCTCGCGGCGACCGCCGCCTGCCCGTCGTCTTCCTTCTTGGAGTACTTCCGGCGGACCCTGGGGACCGCGCCTTCCACGGTGTCGTCGGCCCGGGGCGCGAGCGCCTCGGGGACCATGCGCAGCGAGAAGTCGACGTTCACCGGCACCGGCACGTCGGTCGTGCAGCGCTTGCAGGGCGCCTTGAGCTCGGCCGAAAAATGGCCCTGCACGAAGACCCGCCCGGACACCTTCTTGAAGCTCGCCTGCAGCGGAGAGGACGACACCAGGGCAAAGCCCTCCGAGTCCGCCAGCGCTGATGAAAGCACCTCGGGCTTGATGGGCTCGCTCTTCTTGAGCCCCGGTTCCTGAATTTCTTCAATCTTTACGAGCATTTACCTTGCTGCCTGCGAAAGGGGGCGGAACCTACATGAGGATGACGAGGCGAGTCAAACCCTGTGGTAGGACTCGCCCCCGTGCGCGCTTCGACTCGCTCAGGCCAGGCCCTGCTCCTGCTGGTGTTCCTGAGCCTTGCGAGCGTCGCGAACGCCGGCATCTCGAGTCGGCCCGCCGACGCCCCGCTGCTCCTCGGTCAGGTGGTCCCGAAGAACGAGGCGATCACCAGGGCCGCGCAGCAGGTCGACGAAGGTGACTTCGAAGACGCCGTGCGCACGCTGGAGAAGGGCATCGAGCAGCCCGATCTGACGGACGATCAGCTGGCCGAGATGTACCGGCTGCTGGGGCTCAGCCACCTCTACCTGGGCAACGAAGACCGGGCGCGCGACGCCTTCGAGAAGCTGCTGCAGGCGCGGCCTGACTACGATCTGCCCAAGGCCGCCCCGCCGAAGATTCGGGCGCTCTACGCGCGCATCAAGGACGACATCCGCAAGCGGCGGGTGCGCCCGGTCACCCTCACCGTCACCCCGGTCACCGAAGTGACGGGCGGCGACGCGGTGGTGGTGGAAGCGCGCATCGAAGACATGGCGCTGGGGGCGAAGGCCAAGCTGTTCTACCGGCGCGCGGGGGTGCAGAGCTTCAGCTCGATCGACTTCGCGCGCAGCAAGACCAGCCGCACCGACTACACCGCCACGGTGCCGGCCTTCGAGGTGCCGGCCGAAGATCAGTCGTACGAGGTCGAGTACTACGTGGAGGTCGCCGACGCCGCGCAGCGCCGCCTCGCCGGCCGCGGAGATCCCTACAACCCGCTCACCTTCCGCGTGCCTGCCCGCAAGTCGAGCGAGGGGCCGGTGGTGGAGTCGACGCCGCTCTACAAGAGCCCCTGGCTGTGGATCGGCATCGGCCTGGGCGCCGCGGCGATCACCACGGGCGCGGTGGTGCTGGCCACCAGCAACCAGACCGCCACCCTGCCCATCAAGATCCAGATCGACGGGACCCCATGAGATCGATCGCGCTCGCGGTGCTCCTGCTGACGGCGTGCGGCCCACAGCCCGAGGCCGGCCCCCGCTTCCCCATCGAGCTGTTCGTGAGCGCGGGGCTGCTGATGGAGATCTCCGGCTTCCAGCTCTCGGTGGTGACCAAGGGCACCACCCTCGACTGCGTCACCGTGCAGAAGACCTGCATCAAGGATCAGGTCGACCCCACCCGCTTCGTGAAGCTCAAGGACGCCGCCGGCAAGGACGTGCAGTCGGTCACCTTCCCCATCGCGCTGGTCGCCGGCAGCCCCAACACCCAGGACGTCACCTTGAGAGACGTGCCGCTGGGCAAGGACCTCGCGCTGATCGTCGAGGCGGTCTCCAGGGAAGCGACGCCGACGCTTGCGGGCAGCTCGTGCAACTACCTCAAGGACATCAGCGCGGGCACGAACACGGCGGTGCAGGCGCGCATCGAGGTGCTCAGCCCGCACGCGGCCTGCGATCCGCGGCACTGAGCGGCCCTCGACTGCGCTCGGGATGAACGGGGGCCTATTTCGATCAACCCTCTCCGGAGGAACGCGCCCTTCAAGTCACTCGAGGCTGAGCCCCAGGCGGTAGAGCTCC
>VFKJ01001064.1 GCA_009885595.1 Myxococcales bacterium
CGAAGCGGACGTTTGGCCGAGGCGGAGCGACCCATGAGCACTGAAGCGAAGCGGAAGTTTGGCCGAGGCAGAGCGACCCAGATCATCGAGCGCCGCCGGTAGCAGCGGTACGCTGCGCGAGACAAACTGAAGCGAAGCGGAAGTTTGGCCGAGGCAGAGCGACCCAGATCATAGAGACACGTTGCCCCACGAGGCTGCACCGCGCAACTTGACGCCTCCTTGTCCGGGGAGCAGGTGAGGGGAATGCCGATGCGGATCCTGGGCCATCGCGGCGCCAGCGCTGACTTTCCGGAGAACACGCTCGAGGCGTTCTCGGGGGCGATCACCCAGAAGGCCGACGGCGTCGAGCTCGACGTGATGCGCTGCGCGACCGGAGAGCTGGTCGTCTGTCACGACGAGTGGCTCGATCGCCTGGCGGGCTTGCGGTGGGAAGTGCTCACCACCCCGTGGTGGAAGCTCAAGACCGCCGACGTCGGCTCCCGCCTCGGGTTTGCTCCCGCGCGCATTCCGCTGCTCGACGAGGTGTTCGACGCGCTCCCCTCGCACGCGTACGTCAACGTCGAGCTCAAGTGCGAGACGACCGAAGACCACGGCCTGAGCGTGGCGGTGGGAAAGCGGCTCTCGGAGCGCCGGCTGGGGGAGCGGGTGTTCGTCTCCAGCTTCAACCCGCTGTGCCTGGTGCGGCTCGCGCGCGCGTACCCGAAGCTGCGGCGGGGGTTCCTGATCGATCCGGAGCGCGGGTGGCTGGCGCAGGCCTGGGGGTGGCTGCCGCTCGTCGCGCGCACCTCGGTGCACCCGCACTTCTCGCAGGTGACGCCGGAGCGCGTGAATCGCTGGCACGCGCTGGGGCTCGAGGTCGCGGTGTGGACGGTCGATGACGTCGACGAGGCCCGGCGGCTGCGGGCCCTGGGAGTGGAGTGGTTGATCACCAACCACCCCGGCAAGCTGCGCCGCCAGCTCAAGCGGCCGACGGGTTAGAAGTCGAAGCCGACCGTGCTGTTGTAGGCGAGCACCGGAGGCATGCAGACCTGGCGGTCCTGGCAGGTGCCGTCGACGGTGCCGATCTTCGAGTCGTTGAAGCTGCCCAGCGTCGTGTAGCTGAACTCGAAGCCCAGCTGCACCACGCCGGCGATGAAGCGGAAGCCGCCATAGAACCGGTTGTTGGTGTTGTTGGCGGCGAGCACCGAATCGAACACGTAGTAGTTGGAGAACTCGGCGCCGGGCGCGTCGGCTTCGGCCAGCGTGCGGCTGGGGTTGAAGTCGACGTTGTTCGACGAGGCGCCCACGAAGACCAGGTTCCAGCCGATGTAGGGCGTCAGCGTCACCATGCCGGCGATGGCGAACTGCTTGCCGATGCCGAGGTCGAGGCCGCCCGCGGTGACGTCGAAGTCACGGCTGTTGAGGATCTTGGTGATGCTGCCCCTCACGCAGATGTCGGGCAGGTAGGTGAAGCCTTCGTTCAAGGCCCACTTGAGCTCGAGGGTGCCGGTGCCCATGCGGCTCTTCTCGAACCAGGCGGCGCGCACGCCGAGCTCGAAGCTCCAGGGCAGCCCCTTGCGCACGTGAATCGACGGCAGCAGCACCGGCCCGGTGATCGACTGCTGGGTGGGAATGTGGCCGGCCTCCTTCGCTTCGCCGAAGTCGACCACGGACAGGTCGGCGGTGATGGCGAAGGCGGAGTGACCGAGGGTCTCGGGAGGCGAGAGGTTGGCCGAGGTGATGCCTGCTGCCAGCCGGCGGGAGAAGGCGCGGAAGTTGGCGTTGGCCGCCGGAGCGCTCTGCGGGTTGCCCAACTGGTAGATGCGGAAGTCGTACGCGTCCGCGAGGGCGGAGGTTGACCAGAGCGCACCCAACACGAGCCACAGGCGACGGGACATGGGCGAACCCTATTACCGGTCGCTCCGCCTTGGCCAGTTCTGCGCTGCGCTCCGAGCCTGGCTGGTGCAGCGTTCCGCTGCACCGGCTCCGCTCCAAAGCCCCGCGCCTCAGGTGCATCAAATACTCAGGGCTTCGCGTGCTGGGGCGGCGGGGTGGCCTTCTGGGCGACGGCCGCGGGCCGCCGGCGGATGACCACCGACTTCCGGCTGGCGAAGTCCTGCGTCTCGCGCGCCACCACGGTGACCAGGTTGTTGCCTTCCTTCAAGGAGAACTCGGTGGAGAACTTCACCTTGCCGTTGTCGTCCGGCGAAGCGCCCTTGAAGAAGACCTTCTGATCGTTCACCAGCACGAACACGTCGAGCAGCTGGGGGTCGCTCACCACGCTGGACAGCGTGAACTTCTCGCCGTCGACGACCGCGCCGCCCTGGGTGGGATCGACGTTCATGGAGATCTGCGCGGGCGTGCGGAACTCGTTCCACACCGCGTCCTTGGCGGGCGCCGGCTTCTGCCCCCTGGCGTCGCGGAGATCGGACAGCTTGGCGAACACGAAGCGGTCCTTCTCCCACTCGATGCGCGCCATGTTGCCGCCGCGGGCGAGCTCGGTGACGACCGCGCCTTTGGGCAGGCGGGCGAGCGCGCGCTTGCCGTCGGCCGCGGCGAAGATCTCGGCCTTGTCGGCCAGCCGCGAGACGGCCTTGCTGGGCTCGAACGCGGGGCTGGGGGCGCCATCGGGCGCGACGGGGATCATGATCTTGTCGGCGGTGAACTCCTCGAGCGGCTCGTCGATCACCGCGTAGCGCAGGCCGAACTCGTCGCCCTTGAAGCCCTTCTTCACCTCGAGCTGGAAGCGGGCCGAGCGGGTGTCGCCCTGGGCGAGCTCGCCGAGCTTGAAGCGGCCCTTCTCGATGTAGATGTTGGCGTCCGCCGCGTTGCGCACGCTGGAGAAGGCGTCGAGCGCCTTGCCCGAGCCCACGTTGGTCACGTCGATGAACAGCGAGATGCTCTCGCCGCGCTGCACCAGGCCGTCGCCGTTGCAGGTGGAGCAGTCGTCGACGATCGACCACGTGTAGGCGAACTGCGGCCGCGGGATCTCGACGATGGTGAGCTCGCCGGCGGTGGTCTCCGCGAGCACGCCGCTGTCGTCCTGCAGCTTGACGGTGACCCCGTCGCGCCGAGAGGCGAGGTCCTTGGGGATCTTCACGTTGACGGTCCAGGTCCGCTTCTCGCCGGGCTTCACCTGGCCGAAGAGGAACTCGCGGCGATCGAGGAACCCGTTGTCGGACTCGATCCACGCGCGCAGGCGCTTCACGGGGTCTGCGCCCTTGTTCTCGACCATCAGCTCGAGGGCCACGGTCTCTCCGGCGGTGATCTTCTTGTCCGAAGAGGGCTTGAGGGTGCTGATCAGCTGCACGTTCTTCGGCGTCTCGCCGGCGGTCCAGTCGACGCCCTGGGCGGTGATGGCATCGGCGATGCGCTTGGCCTCGACCTGGCGCTTCTCCATCACGAAGTTCTTGCCGGCCTTGAGCTGCTCGTCGCGGCGCAGCTGCGGAGCGGCGAGCAGGAAGTCGCGCGCGAAGGTGACCACGAAGTCTTCCTTCACCTCGTCCTGGCTCTCGGCGTCGAGCTGATCGTCCAGCTCCTCGTCGTGGTTGGGCGGCGCGCCCTCGGTGTCGGTGAGCACGTTCTTGCCGTTCTTCGTCACCTTGGGATCCTTCTTGGGATCGGTCTTGGCGACCTTCTCCTTCTCTTCCTTGAGGTACTTCAGGCTGTCGATGGGCTTCTCGCGCACCACCACGTCGTCGCGCTTCTTGGCGGCGGCGGCGTTGGCGGGGTTGGCGAAGTGCGATTCCAGATCGGCCTCGCCCATGGTGCGGCGGGGCGCGAAGACGTCGACGCGCTCCTTGGTGACGCGGGTCGGAATGAGCTGGATGTCGGGCGTGATGCCGACCTCCTGGATGCTCAGGTCGCCGGGGGTGAGGTACTTGGCGATGGTGAGCTTGAGGGCGCTCTCGTCAGGGAAGTCGTAGAGCACCTGCACCGAGCCCTTGCCGAAGGTCTGGTTGCCGATGATCACCGCGCGGTTCTGGTTCTTGAGGGCGCCGGCGACGATCTCCGAGGCAGAGGCGCTGCCCGCGTTGACCAGCACCGCGATTGGGAAGAGGTCGTCTTCGTCGTCCTGATGAGCGCGCTTCTCTTCGCGCAGCTTGTCCGACAGGCCGACCGTGCTGACGATGGTCCCCGAGGAGAGGAAGAGGTCCGAGACCTGAATGGCCTGATCGAGCAGGCCGCCCGGGTTGCCGCGCATGTCGAGCACCAGCCCCTTGAGGCCGTTCGCGCTGCCGCCCTTCTTCGCCTGCTCCCCCAGCTCTTCGAGCGAGCTCTGGAGATCGCGCGTGGTGTTGCCCTGGAAGTTCTTCAGGCGCACGTAGCCGACGTTCGAGGCCAGCAGCTTGCTCTGCACCGACTCGATGGTGATGAGCGCGCGGGTCACCGTCATCTGCTGCGCCTTCTCCCAGCCCTTGCGGTTGATCGAGATGGTGACCTTCGAGTCGACGGGGCCACGGAGCTTCCCGACCGCCTCGTTGAGATCCATGTTGACCGTCGATTCCTCGCCGATGCGGACGATCTGATCGTCCTTCTTGATGCCGCCGCGGAAGGCCGGCGTCTTGGGCAGCACCTTGACGACGGTGAGCACGCCCTCGCGCATCTGGATGACGAAGCCCAGGCCGCCGAACTCGCCCTTCGTCGTCAACTTCATCTCGCGGTAGAGCTCGGGGCGCAGCAGCACGGAGTGCGGATCGAGCGTCTGCAGCATGCCGTTGACGGCCGCGTACTCGACCTCGCGGGAGTCTTCGACCGGCCGCATGTTGCGCGCGATGAAGTCGAAGATGTCCTTCAAGGTGAACGACATCTTCCACAGCGAGTCGACGTGACCGATGTCGAACTCCTTGAGCTTGCCGTTGACGTTGACGCGCACGTTGCCCTGGTCGGCGCTGCCGTCGACCATCACGTCAGGCACGCTCTTCTCCACCGCCTCGAGGGAGGCGACGAGCATCTCCTTGGGCCGAACCCGCTTGGGATCGACGTAGTTCTCCTTCACGTAGTGAATGACCTTCGTGAGGACGCGCAGCGCTGAGAGCTCGTGCGGCGACTTGGCGTCTTTGTCATCGAGCCTCGGCGCCGCCACGGCATCCGACATCGTCAGGGTGAGCGGAGCCCGGTCGTTGCCGGAGAACGCCCACGCAGCCAGCAGCGCGGCGATCACCGCAACTCGACGCAAGGTGTGCATGTAGTCTTCTTTCCTCAAGAATTTCGTGACTGCGACCCCCGAAGCCTAATCACCGGGTCGGACCCCTTCAAGGAACGCTCAACACACCCGGGCGGTCTTCGTTCCCCGAATTCACTGGTGTTCGGGGAGGGCACCCGACCTGAGCAGTCCCCGAAAGAGCAGGGTACCGGCCACGACTGCGACCGGCATCAGGAAGAAGTTGAGCACCGGCACCCACAGCAGCACGTAGAGCGCGGCGCCGAAGCCCAACGAGAGCGGCAGCCGGCCCTTGAGCGCCCCCAGCACCTGCTTGAACGGACGCAGGTGCCGAGCCATGGGGTTCGAGAGGTGCTCCGCGGCGATCCAGAACATCGCCCACACCGACGAGAGCACCACCCACAGCACGCTCCCCAGGCCGGGAATGAGGTTCAAGGGGAAGAGCACCAAGAGGCCCAGCGCCATCAGGATCAGCCGGGTGAGGGTGTGCTTGAGCGACACCACGATGCCGCGCGCCGTCGCGCCCAGGGAGAACGGGGGCGCGGTGAAGTCACCGCACTGCAGCTCGGCGGCCTCGGACAGCGGATCCTGCAGGGGGGCGAGCAAGAGGTTGGGCACGGTGAGCGCGCCCACCACGAAGAGCATGATGAAGAACACCA
>VFKJ01001248.1 GCA_009885595.1 Myxococcales bacterium
CTCCGGCGTCGACCTCGCCGGCATCGACCTCGCCAGCATCGACCTCGCCGGCGTCCGCTGCTCCGGCGTCGAGCTCGCCCGCATCCGCGAGACCCGCGTCCACTCCACCCGCATCGGCGCTTCCCGCATCTGCGAGGCCGGCATCGCTGGTCCCCGCGTCCGGGGCTCCCGCATCAATCGGCGGTGCCAGCACGGCGCGCAGCCGCGCAGAGAGGAACAGATCGCTCGACGCCGCGGAGACGTCGTGCACCTCGATCGCGAGCACGTTGTCTCCCGCCACCAGCCTCGGCGCCGCGACCAGCCGATGTTCCACGAGGCCCGACTCGCGGCTCGCGCTGGCGACGGTGGTGTTGGCTTGCGCGCGGGGCACGTTCTGGCGGGCGATCTCGACGCCGTTCAAGAACGCGACGAAGCCATCGTCATAGTCGAGCTCGAGCACCACCTCGCGAAGCCGGCCGAGCGCCACCTGCGGGGTGAAGTGCGCGCGCGTGTAGAGGGTGACCTCCGGGCCGAGCGAGACGGTGGTGGCCAGCCCACTCGCACCGAAGCCCAGGGGCTGCGCGCCCAGCGCCCAGCTGGAGTCATCGAAGCTGCGGCTCTCCCAGCCCGCCGGGGTGCCGGCATCGGCCACGAACCAACGAACGTCGCCCGTGAGCAGGAGCGACGGCGCCACCACGTACCCCACACGCGGCAGCGCAGACGAGAGGGTGCCCGAGCCGTCCCCCACGCCCACGGCCGACAGCTGGTAGGGCCCGTCGGGATGAGCGGCGGTGTCGAGCCGCACGGTGCGCGCGTTGCTTTGCAGGCGAGCGGCGCTCACGGCGATGGAAGGGGTGATGGCGTAGGCGGCCGCGACCTGGGCAGTGGCGGCGAGCACGGGCTCGTCGAAGGAGAGCTCCAGCTCCGTGGGTGACAGCGCCCGCGCAGCGAGCAGGCGGGGCGGCGTGACGTCGGCACCTTTGCTCACGCGAAACAGATCGACCGCCTGGCCGTCGTCGCGCAGGAAGTAGCCGCGCAGGGTCTCCCCGGCGACGTCGATCACGCTGGCGCCGAGCACGTTGCCCACCTGGAAAGCCATCAGCGGATGCGAGGCGTTGGCGAGCGCACCGGACTGACCGGCGGTGCCGCTGATGACATAGAGCGTCCCGGCGTCGGGGCTGGGCTTCACGTACGAGGCTGGATCGGCCTGAACGATCGCCCCGCCGCGCAGCAGGTACGTGCGCTCGTAGACGTGCGAGTGACCGGAGAAGACGACGTCGACGCCGGCCGCTTCCACCATCGGCACGATGCCGGCGAGCACCGCCACGTCATCGGGGTGGGTGCCTCCCGACCAGGGCGGCACGTGAAAGAAGACGAACTTCCACTTCGCCGTGGACGCGGCGAGATCCGCGGCAGCCCACTGGAGCTGGGCTGAGCCCGCCGCGTGTCCGCTGACGTGCGTGTCGAGACACACGAAGTGCGCGTCGCCGTAGTCGAACGAGTAGTACAGCTCGGTCGCAGCCGGGTTGTTGGTGGGGAGGGTGAAGGCGTCGAGGTAAGGCGCTCCGAGCGGGTCGGCCCCGACGTCGTGATTGCCGATGGTCGGCCAGATGACGCTGCGCCGGAGCAGCGGCGCATACGGGGCGAAGAACCGATCGTCATAGAGCCGGGCCTCGCCGCTGTCGTAGATGATGTCTCCGAGGATGAGGGAGAGCGTGGCCTCGCCCACTTCTCCCGCCAGCCGTTCGGCGACGCCCAGCTGCTTGACGGTGCCATTGCCGGAGTCGCCCCACGCGAAGAGTCGAAAGGGCTCGGGGCTGCCCGCGGGGGGATACGTGCGGAAGGTGAACGCCTCACCACCGGCGACGATCACCCCATCGACCGCCACCTCGTACCGGTAGCGGGTGGAAGGCGTCAGGCCGCTCAAGCGAAGGGCATGGGCGCTCGAGGGCACCAGGTCGGCGGCCGTGCGCGAGAGCGGGCCAGAGAGGGCGCCGAAGCGCACCTCGCCGATGGAGGGCAGATCGGTGTGGAAGGTCACGGTGATGCCGGTGGCATCGGCCAGCTGCAGCGCGGGGCCGCGAGTGAGCGTCGCCCCGAAGGACTGAGCGGCCAGCAGCACGCTCAGCGGGAGGAGCGCTCTCACAGGGCCTCGCAGCGCCAGGCGAGCGCGCCGTCGTGCACTTCCACCAGCCCCCGAAGCCGAAAGTCGGTGCGCGGCTCGAGCGGGTGCACGAGCTTCGATTGCTCCACCTCGAGCAGCTTTCCCTGGTCGGCGGCGTCGAGCGCGAGCTCGCGGTCGAGCACGGCGAGATCGCACGGCGCGGGTCGCCCGCGGAGGGACTCGACCATCGGCTGCACCCGCTCGGCGCGCCCCTCGAGCACGAGCAGCGGCCCCAGCCTCGTTTCCCGCGCCTGCACGTCTTCCTCGAGCGCGCGGGCTGCCTCCTTCAAGGCGTCGACGCCGCGCGAGAGCACCTCGGAGGGCGGGGGGCTCCACTTCGGGGGCGGGAGGGTGGACGCGCTCTCCAGGGCGACGGCGTCGGCGCCGGTGCGCGCTTCCCACTCGCAGCGCCCGCTCTCGAGCCGGAGGCGCCAGTCCTGCGTGAGCCAACGCACCTGGGAGAGCGCGGCGACGGTGTCGCGGCACTGCTGCACGGTGCCCGAGGCGATGAGCCGGGTCGCGCCGGGCTCGACGAAGACGCGCGCGGGCACGCCCTGCGCACGGACGTAGCCGGGCAGATCGAGCGCCTCGCGCAGGGCGCTCAGGTGGCCGGTCGGTCTGCGCTGCTCGAGGTCGATGAGCGCGTCACCGCGCTGCTCGAGCTCGGCGCGACGCGCGGCCCAGGCGCGGACCTCGCTCGTCTCGCAGCCCGCGAGCAGCACCAGAGAGAGCCACCTCACTGACGCCGTCCGAAGTGGAAGGTGAGGAAGTCCTCGCGCTCGGGGCCCGGGTGCAACGCGCGCGCGCCCTTCACCACCTCGAGCGCTTCGGGCAACGACACCTCGCCTTCGCGCAGCGCGCCGAACAGCAGGCACTCGTAGCGGCGGCAGGCGAGCGGCCGCTCGGCGTAGACCTGGCAGCGCGCGCCTTCGAGCGCGGCGCAGCGCTGCGGCACGTGCCGGCCGCCCTGCGCGTTCGTGATGACGTGGAGCTTCACCTCGGGCACCACCTCGCTCACCCCCACCGGCACGCGGGTGAAGAGACTGCCGTCGCAGCAAAGTCCGCACGATTGGCACAGCGCTTCGAGCGACATCGCGAGGGCACTGTACCTGCTCAGGTGGATCGCGCGCGTGGGTTGAGCGCGTCACCGCTCGCGGCTGAGACGCCAGACGCGCGCGGGACGATCGACGACGCTGTCCCACGCGGGCACCGGCGGCACGGCGAAGGTGGCGACGCACTCGAGCAAGTCCATCGGCAGGAACGTGCGGCCGGGATCTCCGATGCGCACCTCGGCTCCTCGCGCGTGCAGTTGCTGCAGCCAGGCCATCACGCGGCGCGAGAGCTCTGATTGGTAGAAGACGTCACCCACGAGCACGGTGTCCCAGCCGTCATCTTTCCCGATGACGTCGTCCGAGCTCACGCGCACGGTGACGCCATTGAGCGCTGCGTTCTCTTCGATGGCCGCGACCGCGAAGGGATCGACCTCAGTCGCCAGCACGTCGCTTGCTCCGGCGCGCGCCGCCGCGATCGCCGACACGCCGCAGCCCGACGCGAAGTCGAGCACGCGCTTGCCCCGCACCAACTCCGGCGCGTCGAGCACCACCCGCGCCAGCGCCAGGCCACCAGGCCACGCGTGGGCCCAGAACGGAGGCGGCTGCACGGCGCCCATCTTCACCTCAGTCGCGGACCAGGGCGCGATGGGCTCACTCGCCAGGCGCAGCCGCAGCTCAGGCACCAGGCTCGCCGCGCCCACCGCCGTCACCTGTCGAACGAAGTCCCTCACCCGGCCTCTATATAGGCCTCTATATAGAAGGGGCTCACACTTGCCCTCATCGGCGCACCCGTTCGGTACGCTGGGGTCATGCGACAGGCACTCGTGATGACGGTGGTGGGCTGGTGGTTGCTGGGCGTCGCTCCTTCGATGCAGCTGCCGAAGTGCGAGCAAGGCGCGCTGCTGGTCTCCACTGGCGATGGCTACGCCTGCAAGCGACTGGCTGAGGTGTTCAAGGCGGCGCGCAGCACCAGTTCCTGGGGCGCGGAGTTCGTGCTTCCCGAGTGCTCGTCGGGGCAGCTGCTCGAGAGCGAGGGCTTCGGCCGCTGGAAGTGCGTGGATCGCGCCAGCTTGTTCCCCTCGTGTTCGAGCGGAGAGACGCTGCGCAGCGAAGGCTCGTCAGGCTGGCGCTGCACGCAGCTGCAGGTATTCCCACAGTGCTCGAGCGGAGAAATGCTGGTGGGCGCGGGCGGGCGCGACTTCCGCTGTGAGAAGCCGAAATAGTTTCAGCGCTGCAGCCGCTCGGGTTGAGTCCCCGCGCCCGTCGCTGCGTGGCGCTGAACTGCCCCTCACCCCGACCCTCTCCCCGCGCCGCAGGGAGAGGGAGTCATTGAACGAACAGCTCGAGCGACGGCGAGAACGCACCCTGCTTCACCACGCCGAAGTCGAACAGCGCGTGGAACAGCTCGCAGCGCTCACTGGTGTCTTCCCCGCATGCCACGTGCTGCGCGCTCAACTCCGAGAGCGGCACCAGCGTCGTCGGCTCGGGCCGGAACGCGTCAGAGATGAAGC
>VFKJ01000052.1 GCA_009885595.1 Myxococcales bacterium
CGTCCTTCTCCTCTTCGACCGCAGCGCCATCGACGCCGACTTCTCCGCGCAGGAAGGCGCGCTCTTCCTTCTTGCTGGCCATCAGGTCGCCTCCCCGAACAGCTCTTTGCTGGGCGTGAGTGAGTCGAGCACGCCGGGCGCGAGGAACGCCGCCGGGACCCGCGGAATCAGCTTCACCTCGAGGGTGGACTCGAGCACGGCCTGCGCTTCTTCCACCACGGTGCGCGAGGTCGCCCACACGAAGACGTCGCGCGAGGTGAGATCGACGCTCAGCTCGAACACCTTGGTGACGGGGGCCTGCTTCACGCGCATCGCCTTCTTGAGGCTGTCCTTCTGCTCGGCGCGCTCACGGCGGCCGGGGGGACGGCCGTTCTTCGACTCGAAGGCCTGGCTCCACTGCAGCAGGCCCGCGCGCAGCGCATTCGTCGGCACCTTGAGGCGGTCGACGCGCCAGGCGAACAGCGCGTGCAGGCCGTGGAAGAGCGCGCCTGCGGAGAAGTCGGTGCGATCATTCTGCTCGAGCTCGACGAAGCCGGCGGCGCGCTCGTCATCGCTCTTGGGATCGATGGGCTCGAAGGCGGCCTTCCCGAGGCCCTTCTGCAGCCAGCGTTTGGTGTCTTTGGGGACGGCGCCTTCCAGACGGAAGCGCGCGAGATTTACGGAACCACGACGAATCGGCATGCGGCCTCTTCGTGTCGCAGCGCGCTCCCGTCAACACCTATCTCCCTCTCCCCCGCGGGGGGAGAGGGTCGGGGAGA
Source organism: Myxococcales bacterium (assembly GCA_009885595.1). GTDB lineage: Bacteria > Myxococcota > Myxococcia > Myxococcales > Myxococcaceae > Archangium_A. The sequence goes on from VFKJ01000052.1 coordinate 759, forward strand.
GGGCTTACCCTCAGGGCTTCTTCACCTCGGCCCAAAACACGCCACGGAAATCACCCTCACTGAACCCGCGAGCGACGTCGTTCGGATACGCGGCCTTGATCTTCGCCTCGAGTGCCGGAGCGATGGTCTTCCCATGGCACACCAGGCAAGGCGCGCCGGTCCAGATCGCCTCGGCGTAGCCGACAGTCCCATCGGGCAAGGTCACCACCCGGAACGCCTCCGATCCGCTCTTCTCGGTGGCGAGCTCAGCCATCACCTTCTCGAGCCACGGCTTGGGAGCATTCTTCGGGTTTCTCAACTTGAGCGCGCTGCGCCCGACGGTGACCATCGCCGTCGAGGCCTCCTTCGCCATTTCAGGGGCGCGCTTGCTGCACACGTCGATCGCGGCCTCTGGAGACTTCTCGAGCGCCTTGGTCAGCGTCTCCTTGAGGTTCTTCTTGAAGGGGTTGACCGCGGACTTCGCCTGCTCGACGGGGGTGGCCGCGAGCATCAAGGAGAGAAGAATCAGGTTCATCCGACAGCCTCCACGTTGACGTTGACCTCGAGCCCCTCGCGGACGCTCTGGGTGACGATGCAGAACTCTTCAAAACCATCGAGACACGACAACAGCGCCTCGGATTCGCGGGGCAGCGGCGCCTGAATGGTGACGTCGACCCGGCCGATGCGAATGCGCTTCTGCTCGTTGCGGACCAGCTCGACGTGCACCTTCGACTTGAGCCCTTCAGTCTTCTCGCCCTTCTTGTTCAGGCAGAAGATCAAGCTGGCGGAGAGGCAGTTGGCGATGGCCACGGCCAGCATGCGGGAGGGATTCGGGCCTGCGTCCTTGCCCAGCGGAGGCGGCTCGTCGGTGTGGAGCTCGGGGTAGGGCTTGTCGAAGCCGACCTTGAACTCGTAACCGCCGAGTTGTTCGAGGGTGAGATCGAAGCTGCTGACGGGTTCACTCATGAACGCTCCGAGCCACGGAAGTGGGCAGTGGGTTCTCTTTTGCGGCCACCCGGAGGATAAGCGGGCCATGGATCGTCGGCTCACCTTCCTGACTGCCGTTCTCGGCTTCACCGCCGTCGCGTTCGGCGCAATGGGCGCGCATGCGATGAAGAGCGCCGTGCTCGGCCTGCCGGACGCCGCCGATCGACTCGGCTGGTGGGAGCTGGCCGCCCGCTACCACCTGGCCCACGCGCTCGCGGTGGGACTCGCAGCGGTGCTCGCCGCGCACGTGGCCGGGCGCTTCCCCACGCTCGCCGCGGGGCTGTTCACCCTGGGCACCATCCTCTTCTCCGGCAGCCTCTACGCGATGGCGATTACGGGCGCGCGTACGTTGGGCGCGGTGACTCCGTTCGGTGGCGTGGCCTTCCTTGCGGGGTGGCTCGCGTTGGGCCTGGGCGCGCGCGGGCTGGGGCGGCTCAAGGAAGCGCCTCGGCCGGGCGAGCCGTAAATGCATTGGGCGCTGACCATGGCCCTGTTGCTGGGCGCGGGACAGGAGCGGCCCCATCTTCTCGGCTCGGTGCACCTGTATCCGATGAGCTCATTCCCCGATCTGCTTGGCGCAGGGATCACCGTGCATGCGATTCCGTACGTCGACGTGCACGCGGGCCTCTCGGCGTTCCCGGGGCGCTTCGGGTGGTGGGTGCGCGGGGGACCGCGGCTGGTGATCGCCGACTTCCGCGACGAGAAGGACGTCGGCCTGACCTGGCGCATCTCAGCGCTGGCGGGCTACCGCGCCTTTCGCGACAGCAAAGCGGACGCGGCCGGCTTCAGCGGGCTGCTGTCGACCGACGTGACGCACTTCTTCAGCCCGCACCTCGGGCTCTCGTTTCAGGGCGCGTGCGGGGGCATGTACGACGACGCCAACAAGCGCGTCTTGCCTGAGCTGCGGCTCGGCGTCGGCCTCACCTTCTAAGGCTTCACGCTCTGCCAAGCGGCGCCGCCGCTCACGAACGCCTGCACCCAGGAGAGCAAGCTGGTGTTCTGAGGTCCCTGCAGCGTC
>VFKJ01000417.1 GCA_009885595.1 Myxococcales bacterium
CTTGTGTCACGTTTGCCGTACGCTGCGTCCGCTGAACTTCCAGGGAGGCGGCATGAGGCGCGTGGTGTGTTTCGTGATCGCTCGGTCCAACGACATCGAGACCGCGTCACGCTGAAAAATGCCGCCCCATCGAGCAGCCGCGCGAGGGGTGCCCATCGGCTAAGCTGAAATCATGAGCACCGCCCGAAGGGTCCACTACTCCTATGAGGACTACGTCCGCGCGCTCGAGGACTCCGAGATCAAGCTCGAGTACTTCGACGGCGAGATCTACGCGATGGCCGGCGGCACCCTCGCCCACGCCGAACTGGGGGCGAGAGTCATCTCGCAGCTCAGCCAGGCCCTTGGCGGTGGGTGCCGCGTCTTCACCTCAGACGCCAAGGTGCAGGTGGAGGCGACTGGGCTGACGACGTTCCCCGACGCGACGGTGGCGTGTGGGGAGACGCGGAACGCCGCCAATGATCGGAACGCGTTGGTGAACCCGACGATTCTCGTCGAGGTCACGAGCAAAGGAACCGAGGACTACGATCGAGGGGAGAAGCTCAGCCAGTACCGCCAGATTCCTTCGTTGAAGGCCGTGTTGCTCGTTTCGCATCGATCGCAGCGGGTGACGATCCTCGAGCGGACTGCTACCGGCTGGAACACGCGTGAGGTTCGCGCGGGGGAACACATCGTCCTGCAGGAGCCGAAGGCGTCGCTCAGCGTCGACGTGCTCTATGCGGGCGTCGCCCTCGACCCGGCCTGAGCCTCACTCCTCCATCACCACCAGGATCTGCCCCGCGGTGACCTGATCGCCCTCGCGCACGAGCACCTTCTTCACCACGCCGTCCGCGGGGCTGCGGGTCGTCTGCTCCATCTTCATCGCCTCGAGCACGAGCAGGGTCTGGCCGCTCTTCACCGACTCGCCGTCCTTCACCAGCACCTTCACCACCTTGCCGGGCATCGGCGCCATGAAGCCGCCCTTCACCGCGGCATCGACCGGGGCGGGGAAGCGGGCCTTTTCCTTGAGCACCTCACTGCCGAGCCGCGAGTGCACGAACTGCTTTCCGTCGGCCGCCACCACGCGCACGTGTTGACGCAGGCCTTCAGGAGACTCGAGGGTGAGTGCAGGCGCGTCCCACGCGATCACCTTCCACGGCGCGCCGTTCACCAGGAACTTCCCGTCGCCGAGCGCGCGGTATTCGACGTGCTGACCCGACTCGTAGTCCGCGAACTGATCGGAGAAGCGGTTGTTGCGGAAGCCGGTGACGACGCCGGGCAGGAACGGATCCGCAGCGCGCCGCGTGAGGTGCTGCGCCAACGTCGCCGCGATCGCACAGAGCATCGAGCGCTCCGCATCCACCGGCTCCGCGAGCGCGTCCTTCATTTTCTCGTCGATGAAGCCGGTGTGCAGCTTGCCCGCCACGTAGTCGGGGTGACGCAGCAACCGCGCGAGGAAGCCGCGGTTGGTAGTGACGCCCTGCACCGAGAGGCCCTGCAGCGCGCGCACCATGCGTGAGGCCGAGTCGTGCCGATCCTCGCCCCACGCGATCAACTTCGCCGCCATCGGGTCGTAGTGCATCGACACCTCGCCGCCCGACTCCACGCCGGAGTCGACCAGCAGCCCACCGACCGGATGCACGTGGAAGTCATGCACTGGGCCCACGCTGGGCAGGAAGCCGTTGGCCGGATCCTCCGCGTAGAGGCGCACCTGCACCGCGTGGCCCTTCTGCTTGAGGTCTTCCTGCTTGAACGGCAGGTGCTCGCCGCGCGCGATGCGAATTTGCAGCTCGACGAGATCGACGCCGACCACCAACTCCGTCACCCGGTGCTCGACCTGCAGCCGGGTGTTCATCTCGGAGAAGTAGAAGCGCCCATCGGAGTCCATGATGAACTCGACGGTGCCCGCGTTGGTGTAGCCGATCGCCTTCGCGACCTCGACGGCCGCCGCGCCCATCTTCGCGCGCGACTCGGCGGTGAGCGCCATCGACGGAGTCTCCTCCACCACCTTCTGGTGCCGCCGCTGAATGCTGCACTCGCGCTCGAACAGGTGCACCACCGAGCCGTGCTCATCGCCCAGCAACTGGATCTCGAGGTGCCGCGGACGCTCGAGGTACTTCTCGATGATCAGCGTGGGATCTCCGAAGGCGTTTTGCGCCTCGCGCCGGCCTGACTCGATCGCGTCTTTCAGTTCGTCCTGAGAGCGCGCGATCTTCATGCCCTTGCCGCCACCACCCGCCGACGGCTTGAAGATCACCGGCAGGCCGAGCTCGAGCGCCTTCTTCTCCAGCGTCGCGGTCGACTGATCGCCCCCATCGAAGCCGGGCACCAGCGGAACTCCGCGCGCGCCGACCAGCGCCTTGGCCTCGCGCTTGAGGCCCATCGCCCGGATGGCCGCCGGCTTCGGTCCGATGAAGGTGAGCCCCGCGTCGTGCACCGCCTGGGCGAAGTCCGGGTTCTCGGAGAGAAAGCCGTAGCCGGGGTGCAGGCAGTCGGCGCCGGTCAGCTTCGCCGCGCGAAGGATCGCCGCCTGGTTCAGGTACGACTCCGCGGACGGCGCGGGGCCCAGGCGCACCGCTTCATCGGCGAAGCGCACGTGCGGCGCTGTCGCGTCGGCGTCGGAATAAACGGCCACCGTCGAGAGGCCCATCTTTCGCGCGGTACGCATCACCCGCAGCGCGATCTCTCCACGGTTCGCCACCAGCAATTTCGAGAGGGTCTTCATGGGAGTGCTCAATGGCGGAAGACGCCCCAGCTGGTGGTGCCTTCGACGTTGCGCGAATACGCAGCCGAGAGCGAGAGCGCGAGCACCGTGCGGGTGTCACGTGGATCGATGATGCCGTCGTCCCACAACCGCGCGGTGGCGTAGAGCGCGCTCGACTGCTGATCGATCGCGTACTCGACCATCTGCTTCATGCCGCCCAGCGTCTCTTCGTCGACGGGCTCGCCGCGTTTCTGCGCCGCGTTGCGCTGGATGATCTCTAAGACGCCCGCGGCCTGCTTGCCGCCCATCACCGCGATCTTGTGACACGGCCAGGTGAAGAGGAACCGCGGCTCGTACGCGCGGCCAGACATGGCGTAGTTCCCGGCGCCGTAGCTCGCGCCCATCATGATGGTGATCGCCGGCACCGTGCTGTTCGACACCGCGTTGATCAGCTTCGCGCCGTTCTTGATGATGCCGCCTTCCTCGTAGCTGCGACCCACCATGAAGCCGGTGATGTTCTGCAGGAAGAGGATCGGCACGTTCGACTGGTTGCACAGCTGAATGAACTGCGCGCCCTTGTTCGCCGACTCCGAGAACAAGATGCCGTGGTTCGCGAGGATACCCACCGGAAAGCCGTGAAGGTGCGCCCAGCCGGTGACGAGCGTGTTGCCGTAGAGCGGCTTGAACTCGGAGAAGCGGCTGCCATCGACCAACCGCGCGATCACTTCCCGCGGATCGTACGGAACGCGCGAGTCGGGCGAGACGATGCCGAGCAGTTCTTCCGGATCGAACTTCGGCGGCTCGACCACCCGGGGTAGGGGGACCGAGGCTTTTCGCCAATCCAGGTGCGCCACCACCTCACGCGCCAGCCGAATGGCGTCGCGCTCGTCTTCCGCGAGGAAGTCCGACACGCCGGAGAGGCGGCTGTGCATCTCCGCGCCGCCCAGTGACTCTTCGTCGGTCTCTTCGCCGGTCGCCATCTTCACCAGCGGCGGGCCTCCCAGGTACACCGTCGCCGCCTTCTTCACGAAGATGGCGTAGTCGCTCATGCCGGGGATGTACGCGCCGCCCGCGGTGGACGAGCCGCACACCACGTTGATGGTGGGCAGCTTCAGCTCGCTGCGCCGGGTGAGATCGCGAAAGCCCGCGCCACCCGGAACGAAGATCTTGTCCTGGTTGGGCAGATCCGCGCCGCCCGACTCGGTGAAGGCGATCGACGGCAGCCGGTTGGTCATGCCGATCTCACCCAGCCGGCGCGACTTGATGACGGAGTACTCGCTCATCGAGCCTCCCTTCACCGTGGAGTCGTTGCCTGACACCAGGCACTCGACGCCCGAGACCCGGCCGATGCCGCCGATCACCGAGGCGCCTGGTGCGTGTCCGTCGATGCCGTGGCCGGCCAGCGGGCAGAGCTCGAGGAAGGGCGAGTCGCGATCGAGCACCAGCTCGATTCGTTCCCGGGGCAGCAGCTTTCCGCGCGCCTTGTGTCGCTCGGTGTAGCGGGCGCCGCCGCCCTCGCGCGCCTTCGCAAGCGCCTCGTGCACCGGCTCCATCAGCTTCAGGTTCTGCTCCCGGTTGCTGTCGAACGTCGGCCCGCGGAGCTCGAGGTGCGAGCTCAGCACCGGGTACGGCTGCTCATTGACGCGCATGGGCGGCACCATTCGGAATCACATCGCAGGCGTCAACGGAAATTGATTTGGGAATCAAGCACCAGAAATGAGGCCCACACTGTGGGCGCGACAACGCAGGCTGGTCAGGGGCGGCGCTCAGGCCCCACAATGCGGGAGTGGTGCGAGCGCGAGGGGACAGGATCCGGTTGTTGTTGGTGGACGATGCGGTGTTCGCTCGCGACTTCCTGCTCGCGATCCTCGCGGAGGTGGACTCGGGCATCGAGCTTTCCTGGCGCTCCGATTACGCCGCGGGCCTGACCGCGCTGCTCTCGGGCGAGTTCGACGTCTGCCTGCTCGACTATCAACTCGGCGGCAAGAGCGGCCTCGAGCTGCTGGGCGAAGCGAAGATGCGCGGCTGCCGGCTGCCGATCATCATGCTCACCGGCCACGGCAGCGCCGAGCTCGATCACCAGGCGATGCGCGCAGGCGCCGCCGACTACCTGGTGAAGGGCGACTTCACCGCCCAGTCCCTCGAGCGCATCGTGCGCTACCTGCTGGCGCGCACCCGGGCGGAAGAAGGGCGGCGCGATTCCGAGGAGCGCTACGCGCTGGCGATGGAAGGCAGCAACGACGGCCTGTGGGACTGGCGCGTCGGCGAGAAGGAGATCCACTACTCGTCGCGGTGGAAACGCATTCTCGGGTTCGAGCCGCACGAGCTGCCCGATCTCCTCGAGAGCTGGTGGGAGCGCGTGCACCAGGACGACCGGGCGCGGGTGAACCTCGAGTTGGAGCACCACCTGCGCGACGCCACCACGCCGCACTACGAGAACGAGCACCGGCTGCGCCACAAGGACGGCACCTGGCGGCACGTGCTGGTGCGCGGCAAGGCGGTACGTGATCCCAGCGGCCGCGCCACCCGCATGGCGGGCTCGCTCACCGACGTCACCATGGCGCGCAGCCGCGATCCCCTCACCGGGCTCGCCAACCGGGTGCTCTACCTCGACCGCCTCGAGCACGCCTTCCACAAGGCCGCGCGCGATCAGACCTATCGCTTCGCGCTGCTCTTCATCGATCTCGACCGGTTCAAGAACATCAACGACAGCCTCGGGCACGAGACCGGTGACGCGCTGCTGGTGGCGATCGCGCGCCGATTGGAAGGCTGCGTGCGCCTGGTGGACACGGTGGCGCGCCTGGGGGGCGACGAGTTCGTGGTGCTGCTGGACGAGAGCCGCGAGCCCGACGGCGCCACCCGCGTCGCGAACCGGATCATCGAGGAGCTCGCCCGCGCCTTCAGCATCAACGGTCGCGAGCTCTTCACCGGGGCGAGCATCGGGATCGCGCTGTCCGAAGCGCACTACCAGTCGCCGGGCGAGCTGCTGCGCGACGCCGACACCGCGATGTACCGGGCCAAGGCCGAGGGCCGGGGGCGCTTCGTCATCTTCGACGCCGACATGCACGCGCGGGCCGTGCACGTGCTCTCGATGGAGTCGGGGCTGCGCCGGGCGCTCGAGGAGAACCAGCTGGAGGTCTTCTACCAGCCGGTGATCTTGCTGGAAGGGCAACGCCCCCTGGGCTTCGAGGCGTTGGTGCGCTGGCGTCACCCCGAGCGCGGGCTGGTCTCTCCTGCCGAGTTCATTCCGGTCGCGGAGGACTCGAGCCTGATCGTGCTGCTGGACCTCTGGGTGCTGCGCACGGCGACCGCGCAGCTGAAGGCGTGGCGCGACGAGTTCAGGCTCGAGCTCACGGTGGCGGTGAACGCTTCCCGCCGGCACTTCTCGCGCGCGGAGTTTTCCACCGACGTGCAGCAGGCGATCGAGGTCGCGGGGTTGCCCAGCAAGGCCTTGCGGCTGGAAGTGACCGAGAGCGTCACCATGGATCTCCCCGCGGCGGCGCGCGCCCAGCTGACCTTGCTGCACGAACTCGGGGTGCAGCTGTACGTGGACGACTTCGGCGTGGGCTACTCGTCACTCTCGATGCTGCACACGTACCCGTTCACCGGGATCAAGCTCGACCGCAGCTTCGTGTCGGCGCTCGACGCGCCGGGCTCTTCCACCGAGGTGGTGCGCGCCATCCTGGCGATCGCGCAGGCGCTGCGGCTCGACGTGGTCGCGGAGGGCGTGGAGACCGCCGCGCAGCACGAGGCGTTGGTGGGGCTGGGCTGCACGCGCGGCCAGGGCTTCCGGTACGCGAAGCCGATGCCGGTCTCCGACGCGACGAAGTGGATCAGCTCGAAGCTCTGATCCTGCCTCCCTCTCCCCCGCGGGGGAGAGGGTCGGGGAGAGGGCTGACGCTCAGGGAATCTTCCCGCCGACGAGGTGAAGAAACCGCCCGCCGAGCCGCTCGGCTTCCTCCCGCGAGTGAGTGACGAGCAAGGTGACGAGCTGCTCCGCTTCCACCAGCTCCTTGATCTCTCCGACGAGCTCTTCGCGCAGGCCGGCGTCGAGGGAAGAGAACGGCTCATCCAGCAGCAGCACCCGCGGTCTTCGCGCCAGCGCCCGGGCGAGCGCGACCCGCTGGGCTTCTCCGCCGGACAACGTCGAAGGCTTCCGCTCTCTGGCGCTCTCCAGTCGCAGCCGCTTCATCCATCGCGCAACTTCCTCGGGCGTGCGCGCACCGAACTCGACGTTCTGTTCCACGGTGAGGTGCGGAAAGAGCGCCGACGATTGAAAGACGTAGCCGAGCTCACGCCGCTCGGGCGGCAGCGTCGTCCACGCGGTGTCGTTGAGCTTCACGAACCCGGAGTCGAGCTTCACCAACCCGGAGATGGCCCGCAGGGTGGACGTCTTCCCGCTGCCCGAGGGACCGAACAGGGTGGTGACGCCGACCGGCGCCTGCAACGAGACGTCGAGCGTGAAGTTGTCGAGGCGCGCGAGCAGCTTCGCCGTGAGCACGTCACCGCGCATGCGCCCGCCTCCCCAGCCACTGCACCGCGCCGATCATCACCACCGCCACCAGGGTGAGCGCGACCGCCAGCACCCGCGCGTCGGCGTCGCGCCCTGCGAGCACCGCGTCGTAGAGCGCCAGGGAAGCGGTCTGGGTCTCGCCCGGAATGTTGCCGGCGATCATCAGGGTGACCCCGAAGTCGCCGCACGCGCGGGCGAAGCCGAGCAACAACCCCGCGGCCACGCCCCGCGAAGCGAGCGGCAACGCCACCCGCCGCAGCGCCGCCAGCCGGGTCGCCCCGAGTGTCCTGGCCGCGTCCAGCAGCGTCGGGTCCACCGCGTCGATGGCGGCGCGCGCGCTCTGCAGCACCAAGGGCAGCGCGGTGATGGTGGCGGCGATCACCGCGCCGGTGCGCGTGAACACGAACGAGCTGCCGGTGAGCGCTTCCCACGCGCCGCCCAGCGCGCTGCGCCGCCCGAGCACCGTGAGCAGGTAGTACCCGAGCACCGTCGGAGGCAGCACCAGGGGCGCCGTGAGCACCGCGTCGAAGAGCGCCGCGCTCCGCCTTCCGTGCGTCAGGGCGATCAGCCCCAGCGCGAGCGAACCCGCCAGCAGCGTCGCCACCACGGCGATCTGAAGCGACAGCACGAGAGGCGCAAGCAGCACGGCGAACACGTTGCTTCCGAAAGCGTCGCGAATCCAGCGTTCAGGTGTACAGCCACGCCCAGCCGATGAAGACCGCCTGGAGTGGCAGGCGCGCCCAGAGCGCCCAGGTGGGCATGGGGCTCTTCCCCAGCGGGATCTTCTTGACCGCCATGTTCACGTTGGCAGGGAACACCGCCACGAAGAGGGCGATCAGCCCCCAGGCGGCGATTCGCTGGGTGGCGGGGACGAGCAGGCCGACGCCGCCGAGCACCTCGAAGACGCCCGAGATGGCGACCAACGCCGCCGGTGCCGGCAGCCAGCTGGGCATGATCTTCACGTAGCCGCGGGGCGCGACGAAGTGCATCACCCCTGCGAACGTCATCACGCCAGCCAGCAGCCACTTCAGGATCGTGAGCGTCATTTTTCCGGGGGCGCTTCCAGCGCGAAGAAGGGGAGGTGCGCGCGGCGCGCAGCGTACAGCCCTGCGCCCACCTCGCGGAAGTGCGGCGCGAGGCGCTTTCGGTACCAGGCGGCCGGGCGCAGCTCGACCCGCAGATCGGTGCGGTGCGCGTCGATGGCGTCCTTCATGTCGTCGCGGGTGATCGCCTCGAGGTAGAGGAAGCCGCCGCACATCGCCGCGAGGTTCTCGATGCCGGCTTCGGCTCCGGTGGCGTCGAGGTAGGGCAGCACGCCCTGGCAGATCACGAGATCGAACTGCCGATCGAGCCGGAAGGTGGTGACGTCGGCCTGCCGGTGCCCGTACTTCTTGCAGATGTGCCGATCGAGCTCGGTCGAGACCACCCGCACGCCCTTGCGGTGACGCGCGAGCCACTGCCCCCACCAGCCCAGCCCCGCGCCGACGTCGAGCACGTCGGTGAGCTCGAGGCCGAACCACTCGATCAGCCCCACGATGCCGCTGACGAGCTTCGCGTGCCGCTTCTGGTCGTACACGCGCGTCGACGGATCTTTGTAGAACCGGCGGTAGTACGCCTCGTTGAACTCCAGGGTCACGGGGTGCCGGCGTCCACGCCGGCGTCGGAAGCGTCGGCCGCGGCCTTGGCGGCGGCGTCGTCGGCAGCGGCTTTGTCGGCGGCAGCCTTCTCGTCAGCGGCCTTCTTCGCGGCGCCTTCGGAGACCGTCTTCAGGCTGGCCAGCCCTTTCTCGAAGTCGGGCCCGACCATCTTGTCCATGTCCATGAAGAGGCCCATCACCTTGGCCATGAAGTTGTTGTTGCCGCTCATCTTCCAGGTGACCGAGGTGCCTTCGGTGGCCTTGACGAAGTCGAAGTCGATGCGGTTGTGGGCCTCGAAGGGCTTGAGGAAATCGAGGTCGATGCCGAGGTGCTCAGCGGGCCTGGCCTCGGTGATCTTCATGTTGCCCTCGCCCACGTCGTCCTTGTCGGAGGCCCAGTGGTACGAGGCACCGACGCCCGCGGGCACGTCGTTGAAGGTGCGCTTCATCGTGGGGTCGAGCTGCTCCCAGGGGCTCCAGGCGCTCCAGGCCTTGAAGTCGTTCACCTGCGCGAAGACGACTTCGGCGGGGGCGTTGATCTGCGCGGTGCGTTTGACCTCGAAGGTCGCCGGCCTGGTGGCGACGACGATGACGAAGACCACGATCACCGCTGCGACGACGAGGAGGATCTTCTTGGCCATGGTGCGCGGTTCGTAGCGCATGACGTGCATCAAGAAAGCTGAAACCTCAGCTACGGTCGTCAAGATGA
>VFKJ01000677.1 GCA_009885595.1 Myxococcales bacterium
TCCGTTCACGCCGAGGGGAGTCGAGGCGCCTCTTTCACCAGCCCACTACTTCTTCGGTTTCTCCAGCCGCGCGTCCACCGAGCTGCCCGACTCCTCCACCAGCGCGCGCGCCTTCGCCAGCAGCTCACTGCTCTTCTTCTTCATCTCCTCGACGTACGCCGCATCGGACAGATCGCGCAGGTTGATGGCGACGTTCCACAGCCCGCCGCGCACCCCCACGAAGCCCATCTGCACGCCCACCGCGGCGTCGCTGAGCGAGTTGGGATTTCCGATGGCCGCCACCTCGTTCGAGAGCTGCATCGCCTCGAAGCTGAGCTCGGCGGTGCGCCAGGGGACGTCGATGGCGATCTTCAGCCCCTCCTGCATCTTCTGCTTTCGCAGCGCCTTCTCTTCGGGCGTGCCCTGCGGCAACCGGCGCGCTTCCATGAACGCGTTGAAGGCGTTGGTGTCTTCGTCGATGAGCACGGACAGCGAGTCTTTCACCCGCTGGGCCCCGGCCGCGATGCGCGCGAGCGCAGCGTCACGGCTCTCGGTGCCTTCCTTGCCGTGGGTGAGGGTGGCGACCATCGAGGCCAGCGCCGCCCCCAGGGAGCCCGCGAGCGCGGCGATCGACCCACCCCCGGGCGCGGGCGTGTCGCGCGACACCTCGTCGGTGAAGTTCTTCACGGTCATCGCCACCAGCGCCTTCGAGTTGGCGACCGGAAGCCCGAGCACCTTCTTCTCGAGGTCGAACGGCGCCACGTCGTTCAAGCCCAGCGAGGTCACCGCGCAGCGCAGCACGTCGATCAACGGCGCGCCGGGGCTCTTGCCCTGCATCGCCTGGTAGTGCGTGCCGGCCTCGAGCAGCGCCTGGAAGGGCACCACCCCGACGATCTCGCTGCCGGTGACCACCAGCCCCCGCGCGGCCGCCAGCTTGCGCGCCTCGTCGAACACCACGTGCAGCGGCGTCAGCTTGTAGTTGGTCATGTTGATGCTGACCTGCGCGCGCTTGTAGTCGTCGACGTACCAGCCCAGCGCCTTGCAGTGCTTGAACAGCCCGGGGCGGTAGACCTTCTGGCCTTCGAGCGCGGCGAGCTCGAGCCCCGCCTGCACCAGCAGGGCGTCGAGGTCGTACCCGTGCGTGGTGCTGCAGTGCGCCTTCACCTCGGGGTAGGCCTTGCCCACGAAGTCGCAGGAGCCGCAGGGGAACGCGCCCGCCGCGTACTTGAGCTCCTTGCCGCGGTAATAGAAGGGGCTGGTGTTGCCGGTGCGCGCCACCCGGCCGCGCTCCCGCAGCTCGTAGGCGAGCTCCGCGGCGTGGTTCTTGTCGGTGGAGTTGAGGTTGATGTTCCAGGCGATGAGGAACTCGCGCGCGCCGATGACGGTGGCGCCGCTCCTGGGGTTGAACACCGCGGGACCGAAGTCGGGCTTCCACGCGGGCTCGGAGAGCTTCTTGGCGAGGCCCTCGTACTCACCCTTGCGGATGTCGGAGAGGTTGCTGCGCGCGCGGGTCGCGGCCGCCTCCTCGTAGAGAAAGACGGGCACGCCCAGCTCTTTTGCGACGCGCGCCCCCAGCCGCTTCGCCAGCTCCACGCACTGCGCCATCGTCACGCCCTCGACGGGCACGAAAGGGCAGACGTCGGTGGCGCCCATGCGGGGGTGCGCCCCCCGATGCGTGGACATGTCGATGAGCGAGGTCGCGCGGGCGATCGCCTGGAAGGCCGCCTCCAGCACCGCCTCGGGCTCGCCCACGAAGGTGACCACGGTGCGGTTGGTGTCGGCGCCGGGCTCGACGTTGAGCAGGGTGACGCCGCTGACGGCCTCCACCGCGGAGGTGATCTGCTTGATCTTCCCCGCGTCACGGCCCTCGGAGAAGTTGGGAACGCACTCGACGATTCGTGCCATGGGTCGCCGCTTACCACCTCTGGGATGCGGGCTCATCCGCGCGTGTCGTTCGCCCTGAGCCAGCGCGACGTGGTGCGTGCACTCCGCTGACCGACTGGTACGGTACGGCCTCCCTCTGGAGGTCTCATACATGCGTCATTCCATCTGGCTCCTCGGCGCCGTGCTCCTCGCTGCGTGCGGTCCCGCCGGCATCATCTCGGGCAGGGTCACGGTCGAAGGCGGCACCGCCGCGGGCCTCGCGGTGATCGTCTACGGCCCCCAGAGCGCGGCCGCGGTCACGGGTGAAGACGGCGCCTTCAGCGTCGGCAGCTTGCCAGATGGCAAGTACGTGGTGCACGCCACCCTGCGCGGCGCCGACGTGGAAGAGCTGAACACCACCACCAGCATCGCCGAGGGCAAGCAGGTGGGCGACGTGGTGCTCTCGTTCCGTGCTTCCACCGCGAAGATCACCGGCCGCGTGGTGATGGCCGACGCCAGCGGCGCCAACAATCTCACCGTCACCGCGGTGGGGCCGGAGACCCGCGGCGTGCGCACCGCTGCCGACGGCGCCTTCACCTTCGAGGGGCTCAAGACCGGCGCGTACGTGGTCAGCGTGGAAGCGCCCGACACCCGTGAGGGCCGCGTCTCGGTGGGCGTGAGCGCCTCGGGCCCGAGCGGCGACGCCGGCGAGCTTCGCCTCACCCCGGTGGGACGCCTCAGCGGGACGGTGCTCTTCAGCGGCAGCGGGGTGGCGGGCGCGCCGGTGGTCGTCACCGGTACCAATCTCTCCACGGTGACCGACGCGATGGGCCGGTTCTCGCTGGTCGAGGTCCCCACGGGGAACCAGGCAGTCCAGGTGCGGGTGGGCACTTCGCCCTTCTTCCGCTCTGCCACCGAGATGGTGACGGTGGTCCGCGGAGCCAACCCCGACCTCTCGATCACCCTCACCGATGACGCGCCCCCGACGGGCACGGTGACGGGCGTGGTGACCTTCCACGGGCCGCGCACGCCCCGCGACATCATCCTGTCGGTGCCGGGCGCGGGCGTGATGCCGGGCTCCCCCCTGGCCAACGGCCAGTTCTCGCTGACGCTTCCCATCGGCGTGTGGGAGGTGATGGCCTCGGCGCCGCAGCACCCCGCGCGCAGCCTGGGCCGGGTCACGGTGCTCGCCGGCCGGGTGCAGGTGCTGCCCGGCGCGGAGCTCTCGTGGTGGCGCCCGCTGTGGCAGGCGTCGACCTCCATCAGCGTGCCCAGCACCGTGGCCACCGCCACCGGCACCGGCGCCGCCACTGAGACCGTGCCGTGGTCGCTGGTCACCTTCTTCGACAGCAACTCGCGGCTCGCGCTCGTCAACGCCAGCACCGGCGAGCTCCGCCTGCTCGCCTCCGGCAGCACCTCTGGGCACCGCATCTCGAAGACCGGAAAGTACGCGGGCTGGTTCGTGAACCAGACGGCGTTCGTCTACGAGATCGGCACCGCCACGCTGCAGACCTTCGCCACCCTGGCCTCGCCCACGCAAAACGTGATGCGCATCGAGTTCTCCACGGACGAGTCGGCGCTGTTCATTCAGCGCAGCGGCACGCTGTCGCTCACGCGCGTGAAGTTCGCCACCCCCATGAGCCCGGAGACCTTCCCGCCCTCGGGCGCGGCCACCGAGATTCAGGTGCAGACGGTCGATCGCTGGTTCGTGCGCGACAGCACGAACGCCGTTCGGCTCGTCACCCCCACCATCGACGTGCCGTCGGTCTTCACCAACATCACCTCTTTCAGCACGACCCCCACGGCCTGGGCGCTCACCAACTGCGTCACCACCTGCGAGCTGTGGGTGCACGGCCCCACCAGCAACACCACCGGCCTCCGCGACCTGAACGCGGCCTCGAACGTCGCCCTGGGCAACCTCAACAACTTCGCCGTGTTCGGTTGGGACAACCGCGCCGACTACCCCTGCTTCCGTGACGCCACCCTCGGGACCGCGTTCTGCGTGAAGTCGTCCGACGCCACCCACTACCCGCTCGCGGCCGTGCCCAGCATCTTCCGGCTCAACGAGCTGGGCGATCGGGTGATTTGGACCGCCACCCTCGGCGGGGTCCAGATCGTGCGGGAAGAGCCGATGCCTCCCACCTCGACCACCAACCTCGACAGCAACGCGGTCGGTTGGAACGTCGGTTGGATCTCCCCCACCCGCGCCTACGCCTACGAGGTCTCAGGCGCGCCTCGCAAGCTGCGCCTGGTGAAGGCGGGCGTGGGCAGCGTGGACCCGGACGTCGGCAGCCAGACCATCAGCGTCAATGGGCCGCTGCTGCACTTCCCCCAGTCGAGCACCAGCCAGTGGCGCGCCTACGTCGGGGACGGCCCGGTGCGGGTGCTGCCGGTGGCCACCAACATTCCGGCGACCGGCACCTCGGCGCGCCCGCTCAACACCGGGGCGATCACCAAGTACGCCGCGATCTCCTACGACACCGTCAACGCGTACATCCTCGACGAGAACACCTCGACGGTGAGGCAGACCTCGGCTGGCTATGCGGGGCAGCGGGCCTTCCGCAGCGGGGCCACCGAGCTCTGGGACATCTCCCGCATCGGCGCGGTGCGCGCGTACTACGTGTTCAGCACCAACGTGCTGCTGGAGTACCAGGACCCCGCGGTCACCTCCGCCAGCACCGCCATCGGCGCCATCGGGGTTTCGGCGTACCTGGGCCTCTCCGAAGACGGGCGCACCATTCAGCTCGGGAGCTTCGTCCCCTGAGCGGAACCCCGGCGCTGGTGGCCCTGCTGCGCGAGTTGGTGGCGATCGATTCCACCTCGACGCGCACCAACCTTCCGATGATCGAGGCGCTGGAGCGCCACCTGGTCGCGCGTGGGTTCTCCACCGAGGTGCAGCGCTACCGCGACGAGAGCGGGGTGGAGAAGGCCAACCTCATCGGCGTGGTGGGGGAGGGACTGCCGGAGCTGGCGCTGGTGGGCCACTCCGACTGCGTGCCGTTCGACCCCAGCTGGACCGACGCGCTCACGCTGATTGAACGTGACGGCAAGCTCTTCGGGCGTGGCGCGTGCGACACCAAGGCCTTCATCGCCTGCGCGCTCACCGCCGCGCAGAACACCCAAGGGCAGCTGAAGAAGCCCTTCATGGTGCTCTTCACCGCCGACGAAGAGCTCGGCTGCGTGGGCGCCAAGAAGCTGCTCGAGGCGGGGAAGGGGAAGACCCGCCGGGCGATCATCGGGGAGCCGACCTCGCTGCGGCCGATTCGCGCGAACAAGGGCTACTGCCTCGCGGAGATCGAGGTGGAGGGCAAGGAAGGCCACTCGGCCTATCCCGACAGCGGCGCCTCGGCGATCTTCCGCGGCGCGCGGCTGCTCACGAAGCTCGAGCAGTACGCCCAGGGGCCGCTGCGCGCGCAGACCCACCCCGACTTCGCGCCGGCGTTCAGCACCCTCAACGTGGGCATGGCCTCGGGTGGGAAGGCGAAGAACATCATCCCCGGCCAGATGCGGCTCACGCTCGAGTGGCGGCCGCTGCCCAACCAGACCACCGAGTTCGTGCTGCGCGCGGTGGAGCGGTTGATCGACGAGTGCCGCGCCGAGGAGCCCGGCTTCGCGGCGAGCGTGCGGCCCATTCGCATGGACCGCGGCTACGACACGCCCGCCGACGCGGACGTGGTGACGTTCCTCGAGAAGGCCTCGGGCAAGAACACCCAGACGGTCTCCTTCGGCACCGAAGGCCCGCAGCTGGCGGCGATGGGCGCGGTGCCGGTGGTGTTCGGGCCGGGTGACATCACCGTCGCGCACCAGACGGGCGAGTTCGTCCCGGTGGATGAGCTCGAGCGCGCCGCGCAGATCCTCGAGGCGGCGGTGCGGCACTTCTGCGGCTGACTTTGGCGAACGAGGTATGCTGCGCGCCCCGTGCGACCCCTCCTCGTCCTCGCCGTAGCGGCCACCTTCCTGGCGTGTCCGGCTCCCGAGCCCGTCCCCGACGCTGCGGTCGAGGTCGACGCCGGCGTGGAGCCGACGCCGTGTGACTCGCCCGAAGACTGCGTGGCGCTCCAGGGCGTCTGCCGCCAGCTCGTCTGCCAGACCGACGTGCCCTGCAGCGACGATCTCGAGTGCGGCCTGGGCGAGCGCTGCGTGGGCAGCCAGTGCCGGTTCCGCGGCTGCACCAGCGCCCTGGACTGCGGCACCGGCTTCTGCGACCTCGACACCTTCTCCTGCGCCGAGTGCGGCACCAGCCGGGACTGCCCTGGCGAGCGCCCGGTCTGCGACACCGCCCTTCGCCAGTGCGTGCAGTGCACCGGCGATTCCCAGTGCCAGCCGCCCGGCCCCGCGCACTGCTCCACCTCGGGCCGCTGCGTGGGCTGCCTGACTGATCAGCACTGCCCCAACGGGCTCCAGTGCAGCTCGGGAAACTTCTGCGTGGGCGCCCCCTCGAACGCGCCGTGCCCCGAGGGCATCTCCTGCGGCAAGGACCTCGTGTGCGTGCTCCTCAACACGCAGCCCACCTGCCTGGCCGCCTGCGCGCTGTACCAGCCGGGCTGCGCGATGGGGCAGATCTGCTACGCGCTCAACTACAGCTCGACCACCTCGCTGGTGTTCGAGTCGATGGGTCCCATCGGGGTGTGCTTCGCGCCCAACGCCGGCTTCCGCGGCCTGCGCGAGCCGTGCATTCGCAGCGTCACCGGCACCAACTGCCAGCCGAACCTGCAGTGCGTGCCCGAGAGCGCGACGCTGTCCCTGTGCCGCGCGTACTGCAACCCGTTCGCGTCCGGCACCTGTCCCGCGGGTGAGAAGTGCACGGCCTTCGTCGGCGACTATTCCGGGCGCGAGTACGGGGTGTGCCTCGCCGACAACGGCTTCGGCGCGAAGTGCAAGGGCGACGCGGCCTGTCGCCCCAACCTCACCTGCCAGCCGTATGACGATCCCAGCGACCTCGACGAGGTGGGCACGGTCTGCCAGTTCAACCTCGGCGACGGCGGAGCGCTCGCGCCCTGCGCCCCGGTCAACCTGAGCGACGGCGGCGTCATCGCCGCCAACCGCGCGTGCAAGAGCGGCAGCTGCGTGAACGACCCCCTCGTGTCCTCGCCGCCGACCGCGCCCTACTACTGCTTCGGGAGCTGCGCTTTGGACTCGGACTGCGGCGATGCGGGCGTGTGCGACGCCGACTTCCAGATGACGACGGCGTTCGGCACCTTCGGCTACGTGCGCGGCTGCCGCCCGAGGTGCGAGGCCGAGCGCGACTGCGCCGCCTACGACGCGGGCGTCACCTGCCGGGCGCGGGTGATCTCGTCTGCTTCCTCGCCGCAGTTCACCACCACCTGCAGCCCCTCGGTGGGCACCTTGCCCGCGGGCGCGTCGTGCACCGCGAGCGGCCAGTGCCGGAGCGCGTTGTGCGTGCTCGATGACTCCCGGGGCGTGCGCCGGGGCGGAATGTGCGCGAGCCCCTGCCGCGCGGGCGACAGCTGCGAGGTCGATGGCGGGGTGCTGCCGCTCGACTGCCTGCCGACCACCCACCTCGTCAACCGCGGGTTCGATGGGGTGGCGGGCACGCTCGACGACAGGTTCGCGTCGCCGCGGCTGTGTGCGGGCGCGGGCTGCACCAGCAACGACGACTGCCGCGTGGCCGGGGGAAATGCCGTGTGCGCGGCGGAGCTGAGCCCGGCCAATCCGTTCGGCGCGGTGAGCCTGCGCTGCCGGCCGCCCACCACCAGCCTGCTGCGCGGCGGGGCCCCCTGCGGAGTCGATTCGCAGTGCGAGAGCGGCGCGTGCGGCACCTTGCAGGCGCCCTCGACTGGGACGGGCCGCGCGTGCTTCGAGGCGTGCACCGGCACCACCGTGTGCGACGCGACGATGAGCTGCCGGGTGGGCGGCTTGCGCGTGGCGGTGGCGCAGGGCTCGGTCGACGTCGACAGCTGCGCGCCTTAGCTCCCTCTCCCCTGAGCTCCCCTGAGCTCCCCTGAGCTCCCCTGGCTCCCCTGGGGGGGGAGGGGGAGAGGGGGTCGGGCCAGGAGCGGCCGTGCATTTCTTTTTCCGGGCGGGCCTCGTTTCGGCCTATCTCCCCCGTCGTGGCGACGAAAAAGAAGACGAAGGTGGCGAGGCCCAAGCCCAGCAGGCCGACGCGGGTGAAGGTCGTGGAGGTGGACGAGTTCTCCGCCGCCGGTGGCATGCCCCAGGTGCCGCGGGGTCTTCCCGGCGCTGAGTACGGCCGCGGCCAGAAGCCGATCAAGGAGCTGAGCTGGGGTGACTTCGATCGGCAGGTGCAGGCCCTCGCCCGCGCCGCCTCCAGGGCCTTCA
>VFKJ01001151.1 GCA_009885595.1 Myxococcales bacterium
GGCGGTGGGGCCACGGGCGGGGGCGGCGGCGGCGAGGCCTCGGGGGTGATCACCTTCGACACCTTCGCGTTCTACCGGCCCAACCTGATCTCCGGCGCCGACGGCGTGTTGCACCTGATCTTCCACACCAACACCTCGCCCTCCGAGGTGATCTACGGCCGCTGCGCGAGCAACTGTGCGGTGCGCACCAACTGGACCCTCACCACGGTCGCCACTGATCAGTTCACCGGCTCGACCCGGCTCACCATCGGCACCGACAACCGGCTGCACCTGCTCTTCGACATCAGCCGCACCAGCGGCTCGGACGAGCTGATCTACGCCACCTGCGCGAGCAACTGCACCCAGCCTTCCAGCTGGACCAAGACGAACATCGCGCCCCACTTCAACAGCAACTGGACCTCGCCCACCTGGGGCTCGCCGCTGGCGATCGACTCGCAGAACCGGCTCTCTTTCACGGTGGATCAGAAGATCTACCTGAACGGCGGCGTGCTCCTGGTCACCTGCGCCTCCAACTGCAGCACGCTGGCGAACTGGTCGTCCGGCACCATCAGCGCCAACGGCACCAACGCCGCCCTGGTCGCCAGCGGGACCACCCTGCACCTGATCATCGACAACGATCCGCCCAGCAGTGGCAACCCCAACCGGCTCGCCTACCGCACCTGCACCGCGAACTGCCTGCAGGCCGCCAGCTGGCAAGAGCTGCAGAGCTTCTACTTCGTCTACGACGGCCTGCCGCTGGCCCTCACCGCCACCGCGCAGGGCGGGGTGCGGCTCACCTACAACCAGGGCGTCAGCGACCCCAGCGAGACGGCGGCGATCCGCGCTCAGGACAACAAGATGCTGGTGTGGGGCTGCGACGCCAACTGCCTGCAGGGGGCCTCCTGGAGCGGCTTCGTCACCGGCGCCGTCGACGACGGCAAGGGCGGCCTCTCGATGGTCAGCCAGGGCACCGCGCTGGCCATCGCGGTCTCCAACTCAGATCGCATCTTCACCAAGGTGTGCACCGCGAACTGCCTGGTGGACACCAACTGGCAGTCGGCCGACCTCGACACCAGCGCGGCCATGAGCGCCGCGTTCGATCCCGCGCCCCTGGCGTCCCCGAGCTGCGGCACCGCCGGGCTCAACTACGCCAGCTGGAGGCTGGACCAGGGCATCGTGGCGGTGCGGCCCGACGGCGCGGTGGCCTTCGTGCACACCGCGTCCATCCTGCGCACCTGCAACAACTCCACTTCGGTGGTGTACCAGCCCGGCTTCGGCCGCTTCGTCTTCCTGCCCTGAGCCGGGTTCACCCGGCCAGCTTCTTGCGCGCGGCGTGCACGAGCTGATCGCGCGCCCCGCCCTTCGCGATCTGCTTCAGGTCGCTCATCGGCACCTTGTCGAGCAGGCGCATCGCCAGCGGCATGGGCGTCTTCGGGTTTCTCACCAGCGACGCGGCGACGGTGGGGTTGCTCCCCCACTCGCGGTGCTCGGCGATCATCTTGAGCGCGTCGGGAGACACCATCGGCGACTTCGCCGCGCCCTGGATCTCGTCGAGCCCGATGCGCGGGTTCTTGAGCACGAAGATGTGCAGTGACTTGTTCGTGTCGCGGAAGAGCGCCATCCGCTCGTCGCGGGTGCCGGTGAGCGCCAGCTGCATCTTCTCGTTCACCGTCATCTTCTTGAGGCGCTCGGAGAGCGGGCCCGGGGGGCCGTCCTCTTCTTCTTCCTCCTGCACCACCTCGGCCTCCAGCATCGGAGGGAGCTCGCCCAGGCTCGCGAGCGCCGGAGGAACGCCCCCGCTGAACATCACCGCCACGCCCACGCCGGGGACCACCGCCGCCACCCGGGCAGAAACTTCCGCCGAGCCGCCGCCGGTGACGCTCAAAGAGAGTGCGACCTCGGCCCCCGCCTGCGCACCCACCAGCGAGGCGCCCTTCACCAGCAGTCCTCCGCGGGAGATCTCCGAGGTGAAGGTCGCCTGGTATTCCTCGGGTGAAGCCCACGTCATCTGCAGGGGGAGCGCAGCCATTTGGGCGAGCCTACTCCGCTCGCGCGGCGGGATCTGAGCTTCAGCTGCTGCGCACGAGCACGGGCTTCCCGGTCTTCATCACCAGCGCCTTGAGGTCGGCCTCGAGGTCGGGCGTGCAGAACAACCGCCGCTCGCGCGCCACCTGCTTGCCCTTCACCGGCGGCTCGTCGCCCAGCCAGGGATCGTTGAGCGAGGTCCGGGCGACGTCCGTGCCCAGACGTTCCAGCTGCACCGAGAGCACCGCACTCGCAGGGCCCCGCACCACCGAGCGCAGCTCGCGCACGTCGACGGGCATCACCTCGGGCGCAGGGAGCAACCCCGAGACGAAGGGACCGAGCTGACCGCGCAGCACTTCGACGAGCTCGAGCCCTTCGGCCTCCTCCAGCACCCGGTGGGCCGCGAGCGCGCTGTCTTCACAGGCGCGGTCGAGGAGCCTTCCGAA
>VFKJ01000319.1 GCA_009885595.1 Myxococcales bacterium
CCGGTCGCCGCGGCGGTGGTCTCCGAGGCCATGGTCGAGCCCAGGTACACGCCGTGCGACCAGTTGAAGCTCTGCATCACCAGGGGAATGGTGGTCGAGCGGCGGCCGCCGAAGATGATGGCGCTGATCGGCACGCCCCGCGGGTCGTTCACGTGGCTGGAGAGGATGGGGTTGTTCGAGGCGGGCGCGGTGAAGCGGGAGTTCGGGTGCGCGGCCTTCTCGGTGCTGCCCTTCTTCCAGGGCTGGCCCTTCCAGTCGGTGAGCTCGTCGGGCACTTCGCCGTCGAGCCCTTCCCACCAGACCTCTCCGTCCTTCGTCACCGCCACGTTGGTGAAGATGGTGTTCTTGGAGATGGTCTTCATCGCGTTGGGGTTGCTCTTCATGTTGGTGCCCGGCGCGACGCCGAAGTACCCGTTCTCGGGGTTGACCGCCCAGAGGCGCCCGTCTTCACCGACGCGCAGCCACGCGATGTCGTCGCCCACGGTGAACACGCGCCAGCCGGCGAAGCGCCGCGGCGGGATCATCATGGCGAAGTTCGTCTTGCCGCAGGCCGAGGGGAAGGCGGCCGCCACGTAGGTCTTGGTGCCGTCGGGATCTTCCACCCCGAGGATGAGCATGTGCTCTGCCAGCCACCCCTCGGACTTGCCCAGGTAGCTGCCGATGCGCAGCGCCAGGCACTTCTTGCCCAGCAGCGCGTTGCCGCCGTAGCCCGAGCCGAAGGACCAGATCGCGTTGTCCTGGGGGAAGTGGCAGATGTAGCGGCGCTCGGGGTTCACGTCGCCGGTGCAGTGCAGGCCGCGGTTGAAGTCGTCCTTGTCGCCGAGCATCTCGAGCGCGGGCTTGCCCATGCGCGTCATGATCTGCATGTTGAGGACGACGTAGACCGAGTCGGTGAGCTCGATGCCGATCTTCGAGTGCTCGCTGCCCAGCGGGCCCATCACGTAGGGCACCACGTACAGGGTGCGGCCCTTCATCGAGCCTTCGAACAGGCCCTTGAGCTTGGTGTACGCCTCTTTGGGCGCCATCCAGTTGTTGGTGGGGCCGGCGGAGTCCTTCTCGGGCGTGCAGATGAAGGTGCAGTGCTCGACGCGCGCGACGTCGTTGGGGTTGCTGCGGTGCAGGTAGCAGCCGGGGTGCTTCTGCTGGTTGAGCGGAATGAGCACGCCCTTGGCGACGGCCAGCTCAGTGAGGCGCTTGCGCTCTTCTTCGCTGCCGTCGCAGAAGACGATCGAGTCCGGCTGGCACATCGCGGCCATTTCGTCGACCCAGCCGAGGAGATGCGTGTTGGTGGTCAGGGGAGTGCTGGTGGGCATGGTCACTTGCTCGCATGGGGCCAAAGGCCTTTCAAGGGGGCAGTTCCTTCTGCGTCGTGTGAGCAGTGCTTGTCAGCCGAGGCCCCACGCCTCGATCCTGGGGATGGATGTTTCTCTTTGGTTCAGGTCGGCAGTCGACCGCGGCGCTGTCGAGGGGGCGTCAGCGCAGCTCGGGATCGTACGGCTGGCCGAGCGCCGCGGGCGCCACGTTCTTCGCGCCCTGAAGCGAGAGCACCAGCAGGGTCAGCGCGTAGGGCAGGGCGAGCAACACGCCTTTGGGCACCACCTCGAGCAGCCAGGGGGCCGAGGACGCCAGCCCGATGCGCAGCGCGTTCCCGAAGGCGAAGAAGGCGGCCGCGCCCGCGGCGCCCAGCGGCGTCCAGCGGCCGAACACCATCGCGGCCACGGCCATGAAGCCCAGGCCCGAGGGCATGTGGTGCTCGAAGTGGTCGAGCGTGGCCGTGGACAGCGCCGCGCCGCCCAGGCCCGCGAGCGAGCCGGAGAGCAGCACCGCGCCGAAGCGCAACGGGGCGACGCGCACGCCCATCGCCGCCACGGCTTGCGGCTTCTCTCCCACCGCGCGCAGGCGCAGGCCCCAGGCGGTGCGGGTGATGGCGAAGTGCACGACGAAGGGGAGGACGATCGCCAGCCACGTCAGCGGCGAGTGACCCAGCAGCAGCGGCAGTTGCGTGATGTTCGGCGTGGCGGAAGGCGAGTTGAACACCGCCTCGAGCAGGAAGGTGCCCAGCGCGAGCATCACCAGGTTGAGCGCCATGCCCGAGACGACCTGGTCACTGCGCCAGCGAATGCAGAGCAGCGCGTGAATGGCTGCGACGCCCGCACCGGCGAGCATGCCGACGAGCACGCCCAGCGGGGTGGGCATCACCAGCGAGGCGACGGCCGCGGCGAAGGCACCGGCGCGCATCATTCCTTCGATGCCGACGTTCACCACCCCCGCGCGCTCGGAGAGGGTGGCCCCGAGCGCGGCGAACACCAGCGCCGGCGCGGCGTCGAGCACCGAGGAGAGCAGGGCGAGGATCATGGCTTTGTCTCCCTCTCCCCCCCAGGGGAGAGGGTCGGGGTGAGGGGATGACGAGGCGACACCCGCTCGATCAACTTGTCCCAGAGCATGCGCGCGGCGACGAGCAACAACGCGAGCCCCTGCATCAGCTCGGGGAAACTCTTGTGCACGCCGAACAACTGCATCCGGGTGCCGCCGGCGCGCAGCGACCCGAACAGCGTCGACGTGACGAGCACGCCCAGCGGGTGGCCCTGGCCGATCAACGCCATCGCGATGCCATCGAAGCCCCAGGGCGCGCCGAGCGAGGCGGGGTACTTGAACTCGGTGCCGAGAATGAGCACCGCACCCCCCAGCCCCGCGAAGGCGCCCGCGAGCAGCATCGC
>VFKJ01000563.1 GCA_009885595.1 Myxococcales bacterium
CGTGCGTGCGCGCGGTGTACCCACCGGTCTCCAGCGGCTCGAGCCGCGCGACCGCCGCCAGGTTGAGCACCGCCCTCCGGTGCACGCGCTCGAACGCCCCTTCGGGCAGCCGCTCCAGCAGCTCCTGCAGGGTGAAGTCGGTGAGGTGCTGCGCGTCGCGGGTGAACACGGTCACCAGCTCGTCCTCGAGGGTGGCGTGGGTGATCGCCGAGGGGTCGAGCAGCACCACGCCTTGCCGGGTGGTGATCGCCAGCCGCGCCAGCTGACTGTGCTTCACCGCGCTCGCGAACTGCTTCTGCCGCTCCCGCTGCCGGGCGCGATCGAGCGCCTTCTGCAGCCGCGCCGGCTCGATGGGCTTGAGCAGGTAATCGACCGCGCCCGCCTCGAACGCCTCGACCGCGTGCTCCGCGTGGGCCGTGCAGAAGATCACCACCGGCCCATCGACCGGCCACAGCCCAATCGCCTCGGTGCCGGTGAGCCTGGGCATCTGAATGTCGAGCAGCACCACGTCGACCTCGGTCTTCTTGATGAAGGCGAGCACCTCGGTGCCATCTGTCGCCTCGCCGGCGATCTCCACGTCCTCGATCGAGCCCAGCAGACGGCGAAGGCGGGTGCGCGCGAGCTGTTCGTCGTCGGCGATGAGGACCTTCATGAGTTCTCCTGTCGGGGAATTCGCAACGTGGCGCGGGTGCGAGCTGCGCCCGCGGCTTCGACGATCAACGCGGCGCGAGCGCCCCAGGTGAGCTCGAGCTGCTTGCGCAGAGACGGCAGGCCCTGGCTTCCCGCGCGGGGCCCCTTGAAGGGGCCGGGGTTCTCCAACACCAACACCAGCTGCTGCGCTTCTTCACGCACGGTCAGCTGCACCACCCCGCGATGCCCCGCGCCGGGCCCGTGCTTCATGGCGTTCTCCGCCAGCGAGATGAAGGACATCGGCGGCACCTGCACCGTCGGCAGGGGAGAAGGCACCGAGCGCTCGAGCGAGAACAGCGCCTTGTCCCGCAGCAGGTGCAGCTCGAACAACATGTCCACCAACTCGAGCTCGCGCTCCAGCGGCCACAGCGGGGCCTTCACCCCGTCCAGCACCGCGCGCAGCATCGCGGACAGCCGCAGCACCGCGGCCTCGGCCACCTCGCCGTCGATGCGGCACCACTCCGCGATGGCGTTGAGGGTGTTGAAGAGGAAGTGCGGATCGAGGTGCGACTTGAGCGCCAGCAACTGCGCGCGTTCGGCCTCTGCCTGGAGCCGGTGCACCCGCTGCTCGAACCCGATGTCCCGCCCCAGCCCCCAGCCGCCCACCAGAAACAGCGCGCTGATCACCAGCAGCGAGGTGCGCTCGGTGAGGAAGGTGTAGCCGACGCCGAACACCTTGGGGATCCCGGCGCCCACCGTCAGCACCACCCCCGCGCCCACCAGCGCGTACAGCACCAGCCGCACCGCGCCGTGCGAGAGATCGAGGCCGTCGGGGAAGAGCACCCGGTAGCTCACCGGCGCGATGAAGATGAAGCTCAGGCAGAACAACACGCCGATGATCAGGCCCCAGGGGTCGCTGCTCCAGCGGCCCTGGGCGATCAGCAGCGGCGCGCACACCACGAGGATCGGCAGCAGCCTGCGCGGGTGGAGCAGTGCCCGCCACGTCGCGCGTACGATCGAGCCTTCGGGCACCACGCCGAGCATCTGCCACAGCCTCTCACAGCTGGCCTTCCACACACCTGCATCAAACGCCCCTCGGGCCGGGCGAAGGGCGGCCAGCGCGTGAACGGTCGCGCCGCCACCCCCAGCGGCCGCAACTGGCACCCGGCCCGCGCGGCTGTTAACCACCGCGCCTTTCCAGTCCCCCAGGAGCTCCCGTGATCGAAGAAGGCAAGAAGGCCCCGGCGTTCTCTCTCAAGAGCCAGGCCGGCAAGACCGTGAAGCTCTCGGACTTCGCCGGCAAGGCGGTGGTCCTCTATTTCTACCCGAAGGACAACACCCCGGGCTGCACCACCGAGGCGTGCGACTTCCGCGATCAGCACGGCAAGCTCGAGAAGGCGGGCGCGGTGGTCTTAGGCGTCTCGCCAGACAAGGAGACCACCCACGCGAAGTTCGCCGGCAAGTTCGGCCTGCCCTTCACGCTGCTGGCGGACCCCGAGCACGAGGTGGCGCAGAAGTACGGCTCGTGGGGCGAGAAGAGCCTCTACGGCCGCAAGTTCATGGGCATCATCCGCAGCACCTTCCTCATCGGTGCCGACGGCAAGGTGGCGAAGGTCTGGCCCAAGGTGAAGGTGGCCGGTCACGTCGAGGAGGTGCTGGAGGCCGTGAAGTCGCTGAAGTGACGTGCTTGGCTGTCGCCCATGCGCTTTGCACTGGCGGTCGGTCTGCTGCTGTCCGCGACGGTTTCGTGGGCTTCCCCCTGGGACATTCCGGCACCGCCCCGGGGGCAGTGGGTGCTCGATCGCACCTCGAAGCTGTCTGGGAGCACGGTGAGCGAAGTGAACCGCCTGGCCGCGGCGCTCGACTCCGCGGGTGCGGGCCAGCTCGGCGTGCTGGTCACCGACAGCACCCAGGGGGTCAATCCGCGCGACTTCGCCACCGGGGTCTTCAACAACTGGGGCGTGGGGCACGCGGGCGCGAACGACGGCGTGCTGCTCTTCATCGCCGTCAACGATCGCAAAGCCGAGATCGTCCTGGGCGATGGCTCCCGGGTTCAGCGCTCGCAGACCGACGCGGTGATGCGCGACGCGGTGGTTTCGAACATGAAGCGCTCCGATCTCGATGGCGCGGTCCGCAGCGCGGCGCACGCGCTCGACGGGGTGATGCGCAGCGCCGCCGGCAGGGCCGCCGCGCCCAGCTCGCAGGACAACACGGGCCTGGGCCCCGACGCCTACGTCACGCCCTCCCGCGGCACCACCCAGGTAGACGCCGCGCTCAGCCCCTATGGCGACGGCAGCAAGTCGTTCCCCGAGCGCAGCCCGCGCAGCTGGGTGGTCGATCTCTCCGACGCGCTCAACGCCTCGCAGCGCGCCCAGCTCGACGTCGCCGCCAGCGACCTCTACTCGGGTGACCAGGGCCGCATCTTCTTCCTGGTGATGAACAGCAACGCCCTCTACCCCTCGCTCCCCGAGCTGACGGCGAGGTTGGTCCGCCAGGTGCGGACGCTCTCGAAGCTGCCGATGGCGGTGATCGCGCTCGACCTCAACGGTCCGGTGGCGAAGATCCACCTCCCGGAGGCGGTGGTCACCAACGAGTGGGAACGGCAGCAGGTCGCGCTCGCGGAGCAGGAGCTCGCCAGCACCGCCTCGGTCGATCGCGTCTCGGCGATGCTGGCGGCGCAGCGCTTCGTGCAGAGGTCGATCCTCACCGGCATTCCCCCGCGGCCCGCCTCGGCGGTGCTCGAGGAAGGGTTTCAGCGCAACAAGGGCCGCTTCCAGCTGGGCGGCGGCGGCTTCCTCGTCGCGGGCCTCTTCCTGGCGCGCAGGTGGAACCGCAAGCGCACCCGGCACTGCGAAGACTGCAAGCACCCGCGCCAGCTGCTGGGCGACGCCGCCGAGGACCAACACCTCGACTCGTCCCAGCTCAAAGAGGAGTCGATCGGCTCCGTCGACTACGACGTCTGGTGGTGCGGCCGCTGCGAGGACGCCCTGGTGCTGCGCTACGGGGCGATCTTCACCAGCTACTCGAAGTGCCCGCAGTGCAGCGCGAAGACGAAGTCGAGCTCGACCACCACGTTGTCCTACGCGACCGAGTATTCGGGCGGCAGCCAGCGCATCGACGAGCGGTGCGCGAACTGCTCGTTCACCAACAGCTTCGTGCGGGCGACGGCGCGGTTGTCGAAGTCGTCGAGCTCGAGCTCGTCGTCATCGTCGCGCTCGTCATCTTCGTCGAGCTTCGGCGGCGGGAGCTCGTCGGGCCGCGGCTCCAGCGGCTCGTGGTGACGCGGAAAAACAGCACAGGGGAACGTGGGCGTTCAGGGTCCTTGGGCGTTGCTCGCCCCGCACAGGCCTCTTCGCTCGCGGCAAGGGTGTTCACATGACGAATTGGCGACTCAATCTCCCAGCGTACAGGGGGCTGTACGGTGGGCGATTGAGTCGCCGTCTTGAACGTGAACTGGCCCGAAGCCAGGCTCACTGAGTCAAGAAAG